>DATDBD010000209.1:0-3760 GCA_036525015.1 Lysobacter sp. | reverse complement strand
AGAAGGCGGGCAAGCCGTTTTTCTGTTGGGTCAATTTCACCCATATGCACCTGCGCACGCATACCAAGCCGGAGAGCATTGGCCAGGCCGGCCGCTGGCAGTCGAACTACCACGACACGATGATCGACCACGACAGGAATGTCGGGACGATCCTGGACGCACTCGACAAACTCGGCCTGGCCGACGACACCATCGTCATCTACAGCACCGACAACGGTCCGCACATGAATACCTGGCCCGATGGCGGAATGACCCCGTTCCGCAGCGAGAAGAACACCAACTGGGAAGGCGCGTTCCGGATCCCGGAAGTCATCCGCTGGCCAGGGAGGATTCCGGCAGGCGTGGTGTCGAACGAGATCATCCACCACCACGACTGGCTTCCGACATTCTTGGCCGCGGCGGGCGAGCCGGACATCGTGGAGAAGCTCAAGAAGGGCCACAAGGCTGGCGACAAGACCTTCAAGGTGCACATCGACGGCTACAACCTGCTGCCCTACCTGACCGGAGAAGCAGACAAGAGCCCACGCCAGGGTTTCATGTACTTCAGCGACGACGGCGACATGATCGCCCTGCGCTTCGACAACTGGAAGGTCGTATTCCTGGAACAGCGCTGCCCCGGCACTCTGCAGGTCTGGGCCGAACCCTTCGTCAGGCTGCGCACCCCAAAATTCTTCAACCTGCGCACCGATCCGTACGAGCGGGCGGACATTACATCCAATACCTACTGGGATTGGTACATGAGCCACGCCTACCTGATGATGGCCGCGCAGAAGATCGCAGCCGAATTCATGCATACCTTCGCCGAATTCCCGCCGCGGCAGAAGGCGGCGAGTTTCACCGTCGACGACGCGGTGGCGGCGATCCACCAGGTGGCATCGGGCGGCTGAACCGTCGCTCGACCGGATTTTCGCGCGGGCGGATTTCCATGGCCGCCCGCGCGATGCCGATGGATTGCCGATCGACGACATCGACAGGACACACATAGAGGAACCCGTGATGACGGACAGCAGTTCGGAATGCCTGGAATGCTGGAACGATGGACCGGTGAAGTCGGCCATCACCGACTTCGTCGAACGCGTGACGCGCGAGGGCGGCGCCGACTATGTCGCGCCGGACGAGCGCATCGCCGTCTTCGACAACGACGGCACGCTGTGGTGCGAGTATCCGATGCAGGTGCAGGTGTTCTTCGCTCTGGCACAGGTCAGGCGCCTGGCCGAGCAGGACCCCGCGCTGCTCGAAAAGCCGGCGTTCAAGGCCATGCTGGACGGCGACCTGAAGACACTGGCGTCGCTGCCCAAGAAAGAGGTTTTCGAGCCGGCATTCGCCACCCATGCCGGCATGACCGTGGACGAGTTCCGTGAGACTGCCACACAGTGGTTGGAAGAGGCTCGGCATCCGTCGCTGGACCACCTGTTCGTGCAGGGCGCGTACCTGCCGCAGTGTGAGCTGCTGACCTACCTGCGCGTTCACGGCTTCAAGACCTACATTGTGACCGGCGGTGGCGTCGAGTTCGTGCGCGCCGTCGCGCAGGAGCTGTACGACATACCTCCCGAGCAGGTGATCGGCTCGAGCACCCGCATGAAGGTCGAAACCGTCGACGGCCATCCGGTGCTGCGCAAGCTGCCGGAGCTGGGCAGCTTCGACGACCGCGAGGAAAAGGTCGTCAACATCGCGCTCCACATCGGACGCCGGCCGATCTTCGCTTTCGGAAATTCCGACGGCGACCTGGCGATGCTGCGCTACACGCTGGCCGGCGCCGGTCCGCGCATGGCCTGGTATCTGCACCATGATGATGCGGATCGCGAATTCGCCTACGATCGCGACTTCAAGCTCAGCGCGCTGATCGATGGCCTGGATAACGCGGCCGAGTATGGCATCGGCATCGTGAGCATGAAGAACGACTGGAAACAGGTGTTCGCTGACTGATCGTTCATGCGCCTGCGCGTTTTCGTTCTACCTGCGTCGAATCATCTGCACGAAACCTACCTGGGAGCGAGCTTTGAGCGTTTCGTCCGAGAACATGGTGAGGATTCGCGGCGGCGGCTTCCTGATGGGCTCGGACCATCACTACCCCGAGGAGTCGCCCGCGCACGCGGTGGCGGTGGATGGCTTCTGGATCGATACCCATTGCGTCACCAACACGCAGTTCTCGCGCTTTGTCGCCGCCACCGGCTATGTGACGCTGGCGGAACGGCCCGCCGATCCCGCCGACTATCCGGGCGCCGATCCGAGCCTGCTGGCGCCGTCGTCGGTGGTGTTCCTGCAACCGCCTGGCCCGGTGGACCTGCGCAATCATTTCAACTGGTGGTCGTACGTGCCCGGCGCCGACTGGCGTCACCCCTACGGGCCGCAGTCGTCGATCGAAGGCAAGGACGACTACCCGGTCGTGCACGTCGCCTTCGAAGATGCGCTGGCTTACGCGCAGTGGGCCGGCAAGTCGTTGCCGACCGAGGCCGAGTGGGAGTTCGCCGCGCGTGGCGGCCTGGATGGCGCGGAGTTCTGCTGGGGCGATGAGTTCACGCCCGGCGGCCGCTACATGGCCAACACCTGGCAGGGCGAGTTCCCCTGGCAGAACCTGGAAGAAGACGGATATCTCCAAGTCGCGCCGGTCGGTTCTTTCGAGCCCAACGGCTTCGGCCTGTACGACATGGCCGGCAATGTCTGGGAGTGGACCACCGACTTCTACCAGGAGCACTCGCGCATCCAGCAGCACGCCTGCTGCACGCTGCAAAATCCGCGCGGCGGCAGCGCCGAGCAAAGCCACGATCCCCGCAACCCGCAGGTGAAGATTCCCCGTCGCGTAATGAAGGGCGGCTCGCACCTGTGCGCGCCCAATTACTGCCGGCGCTACCGGCCGGCCGCGCGCATGGCGCAGCCGATCGATACGTCGACCTGCCACCTGGGTTTCCGCTGCATCATCCGCGACGCCGCAACGTCCGGCTGACGTCGTGGGCCGCGTGTTATGCGGCTACGGACGTGTGCGCACGCCGAACCCTGCCTTCATTTCCGCCAGGTCCAGGTTGCCGTCGCTGTTGCGATCGAGCCACGAGAACTTCATTTCCAGGGCGCGACGCAGTTCGGCGTCATCGAGTGCGCCGTCGCCGTCCAGATCGGCGACCACGATGCGGTCCGCCGCGGCCGGCGAGCCCTGCCCGATCGCGCCCAGGATCTCCTGCAATTCCGCAGCCGACAGGCGCGCATCGTCGTCGACGTCCATCGTCTCGAACGCGACATCGCTGTCGTACTCGTACTTGCTCAGCACACCGTCGCGGTTCACGTCGAGGAAGTCGAAACGGGTGGACGCAGCGTCCGGAGGATTGCTGTCGGCGCACAGGGCCGGAGTAACGAAGCCCAAGCACAGCAGCAAGGCGGTGAGGCGGGCGGTGGTGCGGATCATGGCTGTTCCCCGGAGACGTGAAGCACGTGCTTCAGGCAACGCCAGCGGAGACCGCCAGCGGACAGGTGCGCGGCTCGCGGGCAATGTGGGGACTGCCCGGCGCTCCGTCGAGTGGGGTAGTCGATCAACCAGCGCTCACGGCTTCGGTCCCGGCGTGCTCACGGCAGCCGGGTCGGCGTATGGGGGGGGTGGAAGCGCCATCGGCCGCACCCGCGGCCGTCGGCGGATCATTGTCGTTGCGCGGCCTCGGCGCGATCGATGGTGCCGTCGTCATTGGCGTCCATTACGTCGAAATCGCTCGCCGTGTAGGCGTCGAGTTCTTCGACCATCAAAAAGCCGTCGCCGTTGGCGTCGATCGTGTCG
>DATDBD010000208.1:0-35736 GCA_036525015.1 Lysobacter sp. | reverse complement strand
GACGTAGGTGGTGTCGATGCGGTTCTCGCCGTCTCCGACGAAACGCAGGCGTCCGGCCTTGGCGCGCTCGACCAGTCGCGGCAACAACTGGTTGTCGCCGACGCCCCAGATCAGCCGCGGGCGCAGCGCCATGGTGGCCAGAGAGGCGTCGTTGGCGGCCAGCACGGCCTGTTCGGCGATCTTCTTGGTGGCCGCATAGGGCGCTTTGAGATGCTCGCCGTAGGGCACGGTGTCGGCGGTACCCCCTTCGACCGGATGGGTGGCGCGATGGGTGACACTGGGCGTGGAGGTATGGACCAGCTTGTCGATGCCGTTGGCGCGACAGGCCGCGATGACGTTCTCGGTACCGACGACATTGGCCAGATGGTAGCTCTGGTAACTGCCCCACGCCCCGGCCTTGGCGGCGTTGTGGATGATGGCGTCGCAGCCCTGCGCGGCAGCGATGACGGCATCGCGCTGGGCCAGGTCGCCTTGCACCTGGGTCACGCCCAGCATGTCGAGCGCCTCGTAGCGGCCGCGATTGAAACTGACCACCTCGAAGCCGCGCTCGCGCAGTCCGCGGCAAAGCGCCTGTCCGAGGAAGCCACCACCGCCGGTTACCAAGATCTTCATTTGTCGCTGTCCTGAAGGGTTCTGCTGACGCGAGTGCTGCAATTGCTGCTGTTGCTGTTGGCTCCCTCCCTTTCGCGAAGCGAAGGGGAGGGTTGGGGAGGGGTAAATCCAACCGTCAGATGCCGATGAATGTCAGCCACCACATCCTCGGTTCGAAGCAGCACATCGTTGTTCCAGTATCGCAGGACCCTGTAACCCAGGCCGATAGCCTGGCCGTGCGCAGGTCGTCATGGCATTTCCGCTCCAGGTCGACGATGTAACCAGCCAGCGGGACCTGGCGGCGAAAGCGGAAGCCTTCGAAGTTCCGACAGGGAGGGGGCCGTTCATGGCGCGTGATGGGTTTGCAGCTTACTTATTGCCGTTACAGATGGCCTTACAGCCTCCCCGCTGCCCAAACCGCCAGCTTCTCCCGCCCGATCTTGGCGTTGTGCCGGATATCGACCGGGAACTTCGGGTGCAGCAGGAAGCGCTCGACGCGCGAGGTGAGCGCAAACGAAGCACCCAGCGCGCGCAACTCGCGTTCGATGCGCTGCCACTCACGCGCATGGACACCGGGGACCAGTTCCACACAAAGGGCCGGCTTCTGCGCGCCCAATGCACCGACACCGACCAGCGCGGTGCGCCGCACTTGCCGATGCGTGTTGAACACCGGCTCGACCTGCTCGGTGTAGAGCGGACCCTCCCGCGTTTCCACGCGATGCGACTTGCGCCCGCAGAACCACAGCCGGCCGTGTTCGTCGAAGTAACCCAGATCCCCCATCCGATGCACGATGCGACCTTCACTGCCGGACTCGCCGTCGCCGGCCGACAACGGCTCGCGGATCTTCGCCAGCCGCGTCTGCGCCTCGCGATTGAAGTACAGGTCGGTCACGCTTGGCCCGGCCACGGTGATCTCGCCGACCACGCCATCGGCGACACGCAGTTCGTCCGACCACTGCCCGATCGGCTCGTCGGTGATGCGGATGATGCGGACCTCGTTGGGCGCCACCGGACGACCGACACAGGTACCGGCGCCGGCTTCGGTCGCCGCGCGCGTGGCCTGTAATTCGCGGCCTTCGATCGCCGCGACCGGCAGGCATTCGGTCGCGCCATACGGAGTCCAGAACTGCGCGTCTTCCGGCAGCAGCTCGCGCATCCTCGCCACCACGTCTGCCGGAACCGGCGCGCCGGCGGAGGTCACGCGCTTCACCGTCGGCAACGGCGCGCCAAAGTTCGCCAACACGGCCATCAACGCCGGCGAGCCGAACAGCTGGTCGATGCCGAACCGCGCGATGGCGTCGTGCAGCTTGCGAGGATCCGCCAACGCCGGCTTGGTCGGATCCATGTCCGGGATCACCGAAGTCAGCCCCAGGGCCGGATCGAACAGCGCGAACGGCGGAAACGTCGGCAGATCGACGCCACCGGGCGCGACGCCGAACGCGTCACGCAGCATCGCCACCTGCGCGACGAAGTGGCGATGCCGGTACACCACGCCCTTGGGCACGCCGGTCGAGCCGCTGGTGAACAGGATCGCCGCGACGTCGTCTGGCTGCGTATCGGCCAATTGCGAACCGGCGCCGGCGCCCTCGCGCTCGACCTGGTCCAGCGTCGCATCGGCCAGCCATGCGCGCGCGCCGGTGGTGATATGCACGCGCGCCGACTTCGCCCAGCCCAGCACCACGCGCGCGACGTGCGCCAGCGCGATGCCGATGAACGCCTCCGGCTGCGCCTCGTCCAGGCATTGCCGCAGCGCGCGCTTGTCGATGCCGGGATCGACCAGCACCGGCACCGCACCGGCCTTGAACAAGGCAAACATCAACAGGAAGAACGACGGCCCCGGTCTGACCATCACCACGGTGCGGGTGCCGCGCACGATGCCGCGCGCGGCCAATCCGGCGGCGATGGCATCGCTGCGCGCGTCCAGCTCGCGGTAGGTCAGCGCGACGTCGAACCGCGCCAGGCCGTCCGGGCCGCGGCTGCCCGGGCAGCGCAGGGCGATGCGGTCCGGTGCCTGGGCCGCCAGCGGCGGCAACGAGGAGGCGATATTGCAGGGGGCTTGGGTGCCAGGGGCATTCATCCATTCATTTTCGCCTGTCCGGGGCGCACTTGCGCCATCGTCGGAATCGCGCAAAATCTCGCCCCCACCCCGCAGTCCCCTGGCCGCCCGCGGACGGCCCGTTCATGCAACACCCCTGCCTGACCTGTGGCGCCTGCTGCGCCTTCTTCCGAGTGAGCTTCCACTGGTCCGAAACCGACCCGGCCCTGGGCGGCACCGTACCTGCGGAACTGACCGAGAAGTTCGACGCCCACCGGGTGGTGATGCGTGGCACTTCGTCCAAGACCCCGCGCTGCGTGGCCCTGGACGCCGAGATCGGCGTGCGCGCGCGGTGCTCGATCCATCCGATCAAGCCCAGTGTCTGTCGCGAGGTGCCGGCGTCGTGGGAATACGGCGCGATCAGCCCGCAGTGCGACAAGGCCCGCATCGCCCACGGCATGCCGGCGTTGACGCAAGAGGACTGGATCGGCGTCGAGCCGGCGCCCTCGCAGTAGCGCTCAAGCCAGCGATTACGGCGTGGCGGGGTAGACCACCTTCCACTCCTTGCTCATGTCGACCACCGTCCAGCCCTGCTGCATGGCCTGGTCCCAGGCCTTGTCGAGCTTGGCCAGCGTGTCCGTGCGGTCGTAGGCGTATTCGCGCTTGCCGTCGGTGTGATGGACCAGCCCGGCGAAACGCGGCCCGCTGCCGGCCGTGGTCCACTCCAGCATCTGCCGGTCGCCGTCGGAATTGCCGACGGCGAAGATCGGGCGCCGCCCGATGAAACGCTGGATGCCGACGGGCTTGCCCGCACCGTCGTCGATCAGGGCGAGCTTGGCCAGCTTCACCAGCATCGGCTTGCCGTCCACCACCCGGTATTCCAGCTCGCCATTGCTGCCGATCACCTGCTCGGGCGGGATGCCGTAGACGCGCTCCGTCCAGGCGCGCATGAACTCCTGGCCCCCGCCGGAGACGATGTAGGTCTTGAAGCCCTTGCTGCGCACGTATTCCAGCAACTCCAGCATGGGCTGATAGATCATCTGCGGGTATGGCTTGCCGGTCTGCGGATGCCTGGCCGCGGTGATCCACTCGCCGACGATCCGGTTGAATTCGTCGGTGCTCATGCCGGCATGCGTCGCCGCGAGCATTTCCATCGCGCCCTGCTTGCCGGCCGCGGCCACGCCCTTGCTGTCGTTGGCGATGACGGAGCGGTACGGCTCGGTCGTCTTCCACTGCGGATGTTGCGGCGCCAGCGCGCGGATGCGGTCGGTGGTGAAGTACAACTCGAACGGCATCGGCTTTTCGGCCCACAGCGTGCCGTCGTTGTCGAACACGGCGATGCGCTCGGCGGCGGGAACAAAATCGGGTGACCCCTGCGTGGTGACCTTCTCGACGAACGCCACGATGGCGCGCTTGGATGCACCGTCGTTCCATGAGGGCAATGCGTCGGCGGCCGGAGCATCAGATGCCAGTGCATCAGCGGCACAAACCGGCCAGCCCGTCACCCATAGCAGGATCGTCGCGACCACCCGCATCCGCGACATCCGCAAGTCCGTACGAACGAATCGATTCATCCCCGAAGCTCCCTTGGCGCGCAGCCGTTTGCGCGCTGCCATTGGCGCCGCAGAAGCGTCAAGAAATTGTGAGTCATGCGCGCGGCTACGGAGCCGGGCACCTCAGGCGCCCGGTCCATGGCCAAGCAATGGCGGCAGCAACCCCGGCACCGGCCGAGGTCCATGGCAAGAAGCGGACTGCTGTTACTTGTCCTTGCTCACCATCGCGTCGTGACCGGCCTTTACTTCGGACGCCGAGAGGTTGCCGTCGTGATCGGTGTCCATCGCGCCGAAGTTGCGCTGTGCGCCCGCCGCATTTTCGGCCGCCGACAACGTGCCGTCGCCGTTGGTGTCCTTGGACTTGATCTTGTCGGCTGAGGACATCGGCATCGTCGACTTTCCTTCGTTCATCCGGGTTTGATGGTAGGCATCCATCTCGGCAGCCGAGACGTTGCCGTCCTTGTTGGCATCCATGGTGTCGAACATCTTCTGCGATCCGGCAGCGTGTTCGCTGGCCGAAATCATGCCGTCGCCATTGGTGTCCATCTTGGGCGGGTCGCCGGCCATCGCGGCAAACGACAGCAGCGTCGCCATGGACAGCGCGACGCCAATCTTTTCACTGATTTTCATGAAAACCTCCACTTGGCCCGCGGTCGGGGCACGGCGAGACTGCGCGCCAGTCCGTAGTCCTCATGTCAATTCGCTGTTCATACGATGGGTGCCCCGCATGTGCGGCCGTGCGTGAACGGGGCGCAAGACCGCATCCATGGAACGAGGCGAAATAAATCCCCCTACTGTTCCGCCTGCGACCTGCAGAGGCCCAATGGCAACGAAACGAGAGATGGCGCGTTACGTGCGGGCAAGGGCCGGCCAGTGAGTCGTCAACGGGCGACGTGCCACATCCAGCGCACGACCTCTTCTTCGTCCGTATCGACGAATGCGCTGCCCATCTCGAATCCCAGCCGGCTCAGGACCTTGGCGGACGCGAAGTTTCCGGGAAGCACGTGTGCGATCACCTGTCGCACGATGCCGCTCGCGGCGGCCAGATGAAGCAGCTGCGTTACCGCTGCCGTGGCGACGCCGCGACCGCGATGGCTGGGCGCAACGCCATAGCCGATCTCCACGCGTCCGTCGACGGGCGCGGTCTTGAAGGTGCAGCCTCCCAGGATGGCGTCGTGCGAACGGGGCATGATCAGGAATGGCATGCACCACAGCGCGGGCGTGCCGGCATCCAGGTGCGTGAGCGCGCGTACCGCCACGTGGCGCGGCGGCAACGCGCCTGCGGATACCGCGACGCCGCCGAAATCGACGGGCTTGCGCGCCGCCAGGCGGCGCAGGTTGTCGACATCGATATGGGTCAGTTCGATCAATGTGGACCCCTCTTAATCGCCGCCACCATCGCAACCGCCGGAATCGCCGGATGCGTCCGTCGAATCCATGCAATCGGATGACTGCGTACCCGACCACGAGGAGCTGTCGCCGAAGTACCCGGGGTCGGATGTCCCGGAGTCGCGCCTGGATGGCCGGCTCGAGACCACGAACACAAGCAGCGCGGCGATACCGAGGAAAGCGGCAAGCGCTAGAGCAATCACGAGTCTTCCCGGTGCGATGGGCCCGACGTCATCAATAGCTCATCACGAGCTGCACCGGCAATGGCAGGCCGGCACGGCGGGCCGATCTACAGTGCGCGATGGCTGTCCAGGAAACCGCGGATCGCCGGAACCAGCGATTCGGCCTTGTCTTCCAGCACGTAGTGTCCCGCGTCTTCGAAGGCATGCACCTGCGCCTGCGGCAGGGCGTCGGTGAAGCCCTTCAGGAAATGGTGGTCGAAGACGAAGTCGCGCAGTCCCCAGCCGATGAAGGCCGGACGGTCGGCGTATTCGGGCAGCTTGCGGCCCATGGCCTGCACCAGCGGCCAAGCGGCATCGCCCTCGCCCAGCGGAATGTCCTGGACGAATCGCGAGGTGGAGATGCGGTTGGCCCAGGTGTCGTAGGGCGCGAGATAGGCGCGGCGCACGTCCGCCGGCATGGGCCGTTCGACCCCCACGCGCGCGGTCACGCCGGCGAAGGCGTTGAGGCCGCGGATCAGGCCGGTGCCCAGCGTCGAATCGCGTCCAAGCCTGAGGCTCTTGGGCAGCGGCTTGGCCGCCGGCAGCGGGAACGCACCGGTATTGAGCACGACCAGCCGGCGGATCTGGTCCGAGTGCGACAACCCCCAGCCGAAACCGATGCCGCCGCCCCAGTCGTGTACGGCCAACGTGACGGGTCCCGTGATGCCCAGATGGCGCAGCAACGTCGACACGTCGTCGATGCGCGATTGCAACGTGTAGGTGTAGCGCGGGCTGGCGCCGGGCGCATCGTCCGGCTTGTCCGACAGGCCCATGCCGACATGGTCGGGCACGATGCAGCGGTAGCGGTCGCGCAGGCCCAGCACCAGCTTGCGCCAGTAATAACTCCACGACGGGTTGCCGTGCAGCATCAGCACGACTTCGCCTTCGCGTGGACCCTCGTCCAGATAGCTCATGGCCACGCCCGGGCGCACCTCGAAACGGTGCGGAGTAAAGGGATAGTCAGGGAAGGCGTGCGGCTGGGTCATCGGCGACTCGTCGGGCACGCGGCCAGGCCGCGCAAAGACCGCCATTATCCGCTGTGGAGGGGCGCCGGCGTATCCCGGAGCTGCCGTATCGGGATTTCGTCCGATCCATCTGCCATGCGCAGCTTCAAGCCTCCATCACGCTTGCTTCCGGGCGAGGTCCACGGTTGCGCCGCAGTACCCCCGCCGCGCAGGCGCAACGACCGGTCTGCGCACGAAAGCTGCGAATCCGGAAAACGTGATTTCGCGAAATCGCCGTCAAAGTGCGTATTCATGTTGCTTTGATCTACGCATGCCGTAGAGTCTGCCGCATCGCAAACGCAGTTGCCATGATCTCGGGGAGTCCGCGAACCAGTGAACCGAATTGACCACGCTTCCCACCCTTGCCGTTTTTGCCAAGCGCCTGAAGCAGGCCCGCCATGCACGCGGCCTTTCGCAGCGCGAGCTGGGCGATCACATCGGGCTGGGCAAGCAGGTGGGTAGCACGCGGATCAACCGTTACGAACAGCAGAAAGCCCGGTGCGACATGGACACCGCGGCGCAGATCGCCGAGGAGCTCGGCGTCCCGCTCGCTTTCCTGTTTGCCGAGTCCGACACACTGGCCGAGATGATCCTTGCGTTCTCGAAGCTTACGAAGACCGACCAGGGCAAGCTGCTGGCGGAACTCAAAAAGAAGATCGCTTCCAAGTCGGACAAATAAGCACCGCAAGTGGAGTACGCGCCGCAGCACGTGTCGCCATCCACTGTCCGAAAACTCAGGAGCCCGCCCATGATCTGTCGCATCTGGCACGGCCGCACCTCGCGCAAAAACGCCGATGAGTACGCCCGGTTCCTGGAGCAGCGCGCGATTCCCGACTACCGGTCGGTGCCTGGCAACACCGACGTGGAGGTGTTGCGGTGGGACGAGGGCGAGGTGACGCACTTTCTGACCGTCACGCACTGGACCTCGGAGGACGCGATCCGCGCGTTCGCGGGCGACGACCTGTTGAAGGCGAAGTACTACCCGCAGGACGAGGGCTTCCTGCTCGAGTTCGAGCCGCAGGTGCAGCACTTCACGGTGGTGGCCAAGTCTTCGCCGGCAGCGTGAGGGCAACCCGGCTACTCCCATCCGCCCTCTTCTCCCGCAAGTCTCCTGCGACCCTCGCCGCATGGTTCCGCAGGGTGATGCCCACAACGACGAAGCCCGGCGCGATGGCCGGGCTTCGTGTAGTTCATGCGGGCGTGAATCGCGTTACCAGACCACTTCCGCCATCGAGCAGTTCAGGCCCGATCCGATGCCGAGCAGTGCGATGCGCGTGCCCTTCTTCAGGCGGCCGCCGTCGCGCAGCTTGGACAGCACGATCGGCACCGAGGCCGGACCGATGTTGCCGTGCTCGCCGAAGATCGTCAGGACCTTCTTCGGGTCGATGCGGAACGCCTTGAGGAAGGCCTGGGTGTGGGCCTTGCTGACCTGGTGGATGACGAACTCGTCCAGTTCCTCGACCACCCAGCCCAGCGCGGCGCGGGCGGCGGCGAAGGTCTTCTGGCCGAGCTTGAGGCCTTCGATCATCAGCATGCGGCCGTCGGCGACCATGCGGTCGTGATGCAGGTCGCCGATGCACAACTGGTTCCACTCGGTGGCCGAGCGGGTGACGCTGCCGCGGTAACGCGGGGCACCGGGAACCAGCTCGCTACGCGCCAGCACCATCGCGGCGGCGCCACTGCCGAGGGTCAGCGTGGCCATCTCCTCGCGGAACTGCTCTTCGGTGACGTCGTCGCGGCTGAGGCGTTCGAGCGTCTTCTCGTAGGCCAGGTCGGCGGTTTCGCCGTTGACGACCAGGGCGTAATCGATCTCGCCTCGCTCGATCATGCGGCTGGCGATGTCCATGCCGTTGAGGAACGCCAGACAGGCGTTGGCAACGTCGAAGTTCTGGCAGGTGTCGGGCAGGCGCAGGTTGCCGGACACGATGGAGGCGGTGGACGGCTCCAGGTAGTCGCGGCTGACCGAGGTGCTGACCAGCAATCCGACGCGGTCTGCATCGATGCCGGCATCGGCCAGCGCTTTGACGCCGGCCAGCGTGGCAGCATCGGAGGGGCGGACCTCGCCATCCCACAAGCGGCGCTCGCGCACGCCGGCGACTTCTTCGAGCACGTTGTACCGGATGCCCAGGCGATCGAGCGTGGGCTTCAGGCGTGCATTGATCTCGTCGGACGTGAGTCGCCGCGGCGCGTCGATATGAGCCAGGCCAGCGATGGCGACATGTTGGAACAGCATGGGTGCGGTCCGGAGGACAGAAGAACACGCGATTTTAACGCTTTATGACGAGCTTCTGCCATACGGGTGCGTGTGGTATGCCCTCCCTGACGGGAGCTCGACTCAGATCGACGGCGAAAATCAGCAAAAAAGCCGAGTCCGCGGATGAAGGGACTTCAACAGAAGTGTTTTGTTGCACCGCGCGCTGGGGCAGGTTTCAGGCATGAAGGACCCGGAAAAGGCCCGACTTGCGCAAACCCGCCCCCCGGAGGATAGGTGCTGACGGCTCAACGCCCCAGCGGATACGTCTGCGTCGTGCCGCCAACCGCACCGCCAGAGATGGCGGCCGCTGTGGCGCGACCGGCGCCACAGCGCCAGGCGGAAAAGCGCTGCTCGCCGTCGGCGGGCTCGGCGAGGGGCTGGATCGTGTCGGCCTGAAGTCCGGGCGCCTCGTTGCGGGCCAGGGTTTCCAGTTCCTCGCGCACGCGCAGCTGGTTGCGGTGATAGAACGCGACGTTGTTCTTCACAGACACCACGACCTCGCCGCGTTTTTCGCAACCGGCCGGTGCGCTGCTGCCGTCGACCACGCGCACCGACGAGGCGCCGGGCGCCATGTGCACCCAGGTGCAACCGGCAGCGGTTGCCGAAAGCGCAGCAGCGAGAAACACGATCCCCATCGAATGACGCATTACCTACCCCGTTATGTTCTTGGCGGGACACGCTGTCCGCCTGCAAAAAAAGGACGGGCGGGATTGTCGCCCCGCCCGTGGTGGTTTTGAACGACGGCGTGTGAATGCCGTCTGAGTTTGCGCAATCAGTGGCTGCCGGCCACCGCCTTGCCGTCGGCGTCGAGCACCTGCACCTCGCCCAGCTTGAGCGCACGCACCGGCGCTTCGATCTGCTTGAGGTCGCCGACCACGACCCAGGTCAACGCATTCGGGTCGATCGTGGCGGCCGCCGCCTTGACCTGCTCGGGCGTGAGGCCTTCGACCTCGGCCTTGCGCTTGAACACGTAGTCGTCCGGCCGGTCATAGCGGACGATGCCGCTGATGACACCCATCACCGCCGAGGCCGTCTCGAACGAGCCCGGCAGGCCGCGGATCTCGGTGGCCTGGATCTTTGCCACCTCGGCCGGCGTCGGCGGCGCCTTGCCGGTGGCATAGGCAGCGATCTCACTTTGCAGTTCCTTCAGCGAGTCAGCAGTCTTGTCGATCTGCACCGGCGCGAACGCCATCCACGGACGCTGGCCGAGCGCGTTGGAGGTGAAACTGTAGGCGCCGTAGGCCCAGTGCTTGTTCTCACGCAGGTTCATGTTGAGGCGCGAGGAGAACTCACCACCGAGCACGGAGTTGGCGAAATCGAACTTGACCGCGCCGGCGTCCTTGGTCGAAGGCACGACCTGGCCGGCGAAGATGTTGGCCTGCACCGCGCCGGGCTGGTCGATCAGGAACACGCGCGGCTTGGCTGGCCGCGTCACCGCGCCGATCTGAGGCTTGGCCAGTGCATCGCCATCGCTCTTCCAGTCACCCAGGTGCTTGTCGAGCACCGGCACGATCTCCTTCAGCGTGGTGTCGCCGACGACGATGAGCGTCGCATCCCGCGGGCGAACCCAGTCGTGATGGAACGCGACCAGGTCTTCGCGCGTCAGCGAGCCGATCGATGCCTCGGTGCCGCTGCCGCTGAAGGGCATGGCATAGGCGTGACCGTCGCCGTACAGCAGCGGAGGCAGCACGCGCAGCGCGGCACCGTTCGGACGCGCCTTCTCCTGTTTGATACCGGCGATCCAGCTCGCCTTGACGCGATCGATCTCCTTCTGGTCGAAGCGCGGCGTGCGCAGCATCGACGAGAACAGTTCGATCGACGGCTCCAGGTTTTCCTTCAGCGCCGACAGGTACGCCTTGCCGCCATCGAGCGAGGCGCCGGCACCGAGGTTGGCGCCCAGCGACTCGGCGCGGTCGCCGAAGGCCAGGGCGTCCAGCTCGCCCGCGCCCTCGTCCATCATGCCCATCGCAAAGCTCGAGGTGCCGAGCTTACGGCCCTGGTCGGCGCTGAAGCCGCCCTTGAACTCGTAGCTCATCTGCACGACCGGAATGTCGTGGCGCTCGGCGAGGATCACCTGCGTGCCGTTCTTCAACGTCGCGCGCTGCAATCCGGGGAACTTGAGATCCGGGAAGCTCTGGGTCACCGGCACGCCCTTGCTGCGGTCGACGGTGCTGGCGGTGGTCGTGTACTTGGCATCGACCGCCGGCAGCACCAGAGGCGCCGGCGTCACCGAAGGGTCTTCGGCAATCGCGGTGCGCGGACCGGGCACCACCACCAGCGTGTGGCTGCCCTTGCCGAGCCATTCGTTGCCGACCTTCTTGATGTCGGAGGCGCTCGCGGTCTCGATGGTCTTGAGGCTGTCGCGGAAGCAGCCCGGGTCGCCGGTGTAGACGGCGCACTCGGCGAGCGCGTCGGCCTTGCCGCCGAAGCCACCGATGCGCTCGATGCCGCGCACGAAGCCGGCCTTGAACACGGTGCGCGCCTGCTCCAGTTCGGCCTTGCTTGGCCCATCCTTCAGCAACTTGCGCACCTCTTCGTCGATCACCGCCTCGACCTTGGCCGGATCCACGCCCTGCTTCACGTCGGCGGTGATGATGAAGTTGGAGCCCAACTGCATGCCGTAGGCAGCAGCGGACACGTTGTCGACGAGCTTGTCCTCATGCAGCAGGCGGCGGTCCAGGCGCGAGGAGCGGCTGCCGCCGAGCACCTGCGCGAACAGCTGCAGCTTGTCGAAGTCGGCGGTGCCGGTTTGCGCAGCGTTCCAGACGCGATGGACGCGCGTCTGCGGCACCTGGTCGGTCATCGTGGCGCGGGTGGACTTGGCCAGCGGCGAAACATCGACCTTGGGCTGGGCCATGCTCGGCGTGGCGGGGATGTCGGCGAAGTAGCGGGCGACCTTGTCCTTCGCGGTCGCCACGTCGATGTCGCCGGCCAGCACCAGCACCGCGTTGTTGGGCCCGTACCAGGTACGGAACCAGCCCTTCACATCGTCCAGCGAGGCGGCATTGAGGTCTGCCATCGAGCCGATGGTGCTGTGATGGTACGGATGCGTCTTCGGATACAGCGCCTTGCCCAGTTCGTCCCAGACCTGGCCGTAGGGCTGGTTCTCGCCTTCGCGCTTCTCGTTCTGGACCACGCCGCGCTGCTCGTCGAGCGTCTGCTGGTCGATCGCGCCGACCAGGTGGCCCATGCGGTCGGACTCCATCCACAACGCCATGTCGAGCGCTGTGGTCGGGACGTTCTCGAAGTAGTTGGTGCGGTCGTTGTTGGTGGTGCCGTTCTGGTCGGTAGTGCCGACCAGCTCGAAGGGCTCGAAGAACTCGCCCTTGTGGTTCTCCGAGCCGTTGAACATCAGGTGCTCGAACAGGTGCGCGAAGCCGGTGCGTCCGGCCGGCTCGTCCTTGCTGCCGACGTGGTACCAGAGGTTGACCGCGACGATCGGCGCCTTGCGGTCGGTGTGCACGACCACGCGCAGGCCGTTGGGCAGCGTGAATTCCTCGTAGGGGATGTCGACCGTGGCCTTGGGCGCCGCCCAGCCCGGCGATGGCATGAACGCTCCGCCCAGCGCGGTGGCGAGGGCAAGGGCAAGTACGGCGGGGCGGAGCAAGGACATGGTGGAACTCCTGTAGTGGGTTGGAGGCCCGGACACGCCTTGTCCCGGCCGAACCTGCATCCTAGTCGCGCACGAGGGTCCGGGACACTAGGCCACAAGTCCCACCGGTGCTGGAATGCCGGCCTGGCCCGCGGCTTCCGTCCTTACACTGTGACACTCGAATCATTCACCCCATCGCCAAGGAGATCGCGATGAGTCCCGCCTCCCGATCGCGCCGCGTGCTGGTCACCGGTGCCAACCGCGGCATCGGCCTGGAGTTCGTCCGTCAGTTGCTGGCGCGCGGCGACCACGTCGTCGCCACCTGCCGCCACCCCGGCCGCGCCCACGCGCTCAACCAGCTGGCCGGCGAGCACCCCGGCCGCCTGCACGTGCTCCCGCTGGACGTAACCGACCCGAAATCGCATGCGGAACTGGCGCGTGAGCTGCCGCTGGTGATCGACGGTCCCGACGCGCAGCGGCTGGACGTGCTGATCAACAATGCCGGCGTGCTGCACTCGGGCGAGACCTTCGCGCACGTGCCGGCGCCGCAGATGGACGATTCGCTGCGCACCAATGCCACCGGTCCGTTCCTGCTGACGCAGGCGCTGGCCGCGCAACTGGCCGACGATGCGGTCGTGGCCAACCTGTCGTCGATCCTCGGTTCGATCTCGCAGGTCGACGGCTTCCACACGCCCAGCTACGCCATCTCCAAGGCCGCGCAGAACATGGCCACCGCTCTGTTGGCGCGGGCGCTGGCCGAGCGCGGCATCCGCGTGCTCGCGCTGCATCCGGGCTGGGTGCGGACCGACATGGGCGGCACCGGCGCACAGATCCCGCCCGAGCAGGCCGTGCGCGGGCTGTTGCAGGTCATCGACGACAGCTCGCTCGCCGACAGTGGCCGCTTCATCGATTGGCAAGGCCAGTCGCTGCCGTGGTGAGCATCGGAGCGCCCTGATCGCATGTTCGACGTCGTCCTGTTCCAGCCCGAGATCCCACCCAACACCGGCAACGTGATCAGGCTGTGCGCCAACACCGGCGCGCGCCTGCACCTGGTGCGCCCGCTCGGGTTCACGCTGGAGGATCGCCAGCTCAAGCGCGCCGGACTGGATTACCACGAGTACG
Organism: Lysobacter sp.; assembly: GCA_036525015.1. Taxonomy (GTDB): domain Bacteria; phylum Pseudomonadota; class Gammaproteobacteria; order Xanthomonadales; family Xanthomonadaceae; genus Lysobacter_J. Next base: position 21,975 of record DATDBD010000208.1, on the reverse strand, counting down.
CCACGCTGCAGGTGCACGACGACCTGGACGCGGCATTGGCCGCGATCGAGCGGGCCAACGGCCTTCCGCCGCGTTTGTTCGCGTTGAGCACGCGCGGCGCCGTGCGTTTCGATACGCCACGCTACGCCGCGGGGGATGTGTTCCTGTTCGGGCCCGAAACACGTGGCCTGCCTGCCGACGTGCTCGCGCGCGTGCCGCAAGGGCAGCGAATGCGCCTGCCGATGCGTCCGGACAACCGCAGCCTCAACCTGTCCAACGCGGTCGCGGTGGTGGTGTTCGAGGCGTGGCGCCAGCACGGATTCGTCGGCGGCGCCTGACCCGGACCGATCGCCTACCCGGCGAGGAACCGGTGGATGCAGGCGAGCATCGCAGCGTGCGCCGGCTCGCGATCCAGCGGCAGGTGGCTGTCGCTGTCGAGCGTCACCAACTCGGAATTGGCGATGCCCGAAGCCAGTGCGACGCCCTGCTCCAACGCCACGCGCTGGTCGCCTCGCGAATGAATGACCAGCGTGCGCGCGACGATGTCGGGCAACCGATGACGCACGTCGATGGTCGAGAACACCTCCAGGAACCGCACCGCATTCTCCGCCGATGCGGTGCGGCGCTGGAACTCGTTGAACCAGTCCAGCTCACCGGCGTTGCCGCCGGGAAAGAAGCTGTGCGAGAAAATCTGCCGGTAGGCGGGGTTGTCCTGGCCCCAGCCGTGGCGCACCAGCGTCATCGTCGCCTCGCGTTCGGCCACGGTGCGCGAATCGCCCCAGATGCGCCAGCCGCTGGCGTAGCCGCCGATCAGGATGAGCGCACTGACACGCTCGGGGTGACGGGCGGCGTATTCAATCGACACCGCACAACCCTGCGATACCCCGATCAGCGGGAAGCGCTCCAGGCCCAGTCCGTCCACCACGACCTCCAGGTCGCGGACGAACGCATCGAAACTCAGGTCCTCCACGTCCCATTGCGACAAGCCGTTGCCTCGCTCGTCGTAGCGGACCAGCTGATGGCGTTCGGACAGCTCCCGGATCAGCAAGCCCCACAGCGGACTGTGCCAATCCAGCTCGAGATGATTCAGCCAGTTCGCAGCCTTGACCAGTGACGGGCCCGCACCGGTGCAGGCATAGGCGATACGGACCCCGTCGTGGGTAGTCCGATATCGGACGGTCTGGCCAAGTCGACTGTCGTGCGGTGCCGATGCGTTTGGCAATGCGCGCGCCGTGCGCGACGGCGGTACCGGCGCAATCTGGGCTGCAGTCTCACGGTATAGATAGGCGCGATCCGGCGCCGTCTCCGGGAGCTCGGCCGCGCGCATCAGCACGCGTGCGCGGATGCGATCGGCGGCCAGCCGCTCGCTGGTCAACCAGGTGTCGAACAGCGGACTGCGCGGAAGGTCAAGGCCGGCCAGTGAAGGATGCAGTGCCTGTTCGGCCAGGTGCAGCAATCGCGACGATTCGACATTCTCGTCGGCCGCCGCACTCATCTCGTCGAGATCGCTGACGACGGTGTCGGGCGCACAGGAGACCTGCTCGCGGCTTGCCACCAGCAACTCGGCCTGATCGCCCAGCGATTGCCGCAACTTGGACAACGACCAACGCAGCGAAGCGCGCGGATCGTTGGGCACATCCCAGAACATCTCGCACAACTGCTCGCGACGCCAGGGGCGTGACGAACGCAGCAACAGGAACAGGAGTGCCCGCGCCTTGCGAGAAGCGGGGAGGTCGATGGGGACTGCGCCGCGCAGGATCGCCGGCTCCCCGCAAAGGCGGATACGAATGGGGGGCATTGCCGCTCCCTGACTCAACCGAACGCGACCGACAAACATCGCCATAACATTCGGACGATCGCGCGTTCTGATTTTCCACGCACATAATGACGCTTACAACGCCGGTTACAACGCTCGCGACAACGCCGGGCACATAATCTTTCGCGCTCCAAGACCAGCGGAGCAGACAATGGCAATTGGTGGAACGACCCCCAAGGACAGCTTTGTCTACGGCACGAATGAATCGAAGAGGGATGACCTTCCGCAGTTGCGCGGCGGTGCATTCCTCACCGACTGTGGTCTGGAGACGACCACTTTCCAGGAGCAGGACGACACGTACCACGACGCCGCGTTCATGTTGTTGCGTACACGCTCCGGCCGTCAGTGGCTCAAGCGCTACTACCGCAGCCACGTGAATGCCGCGCTGTCGATTGACAGCGGTTTCATCCTCGAGACCCCTACGCTGCGCGCCCATCCCGACTGGGCGTGGGATTTCGATGTATCCACGACGGAACTCGATGCGATCAACAGCGCCGCCGTCGAGTTGGCGCGCGCAATTGCCGATGAGTTCGCGACGCAACCGGTCACGCTGGTGACCAGCGGCTGCATCGGCTCCCGTCATGACGACCGCGCCGGGCAACCGAACATGACCATCGTCGAGGCCATGGAATACCACGGTCGCCAGGTCGCCGCGTTTGCGCACGCCCGAGCAGACATGATCACCGCGACCGCGATGGTCCAGTGCGACGAAGCCGTCGGCATCGTGCGCGCGGCGCGCGTGGTCGCAATGCCGGTGGCAGTGTCCTTCAACGTGGGCGGCGATGGCCGCCTGCCTACCGGACGAAGCCTCGGAGATGCGATCACCACGGTCGACGCGGCCACGGGAAGTGCCCCGGTGTATTACACCGTGCGCTGCGAGCATCCCAACGATGCGGCCCGGGCCCTCGATACCCAGGCCGAGTGGGTGCGGCGCGTGCGAGGCCTGAGCGTGGTATCCAGCGGGCACGCCGACGAAGTGTCGGAACTGGTGCGGCGACAAAGCCAGGCGTTGCTCCAGCGCCACTCCGGGATCAACGTGCTCGGTGGTTGCACCACTTCTGCGCGCATCGAGCAAACCGCCAAGGCGTGCGCCGTCGCGGCCCATGCCCTTTCGACCGAGAGCGTGCCCAGACCGTGGTCCAATCATAGTTGGGTTGATTGAGCGCTTCGTTACTGCTTGAAGCAGGCGTCGGCAGCGCATGGCAGCCGACGTCGCTTGAACTTTGCAAAGTTCCTGCGCTCTGCGTTGGCGTGGCAGCGCACACACACCGCATTTGAAACGACGACAAACATCCTGCTGAACCGCAGCCGGACCTCACGGCATCTGCATAGTTCCTGTACTGATCGGTTCAGAGTTAAGGTTAAATTTGGGTTAGGTCCGGATACTTGCCCCCACCGAGACGACCGAGATCCCCCTGGCGTCGTCCCGGAAAACAAAACCAAGAGGCTGAGACCTGATGAAGCGTTCCCCTGCTCGTTCCACGCTTGCTGCCCTGACCCTGCTCGCCGCCCTCCCGTTCGCCGCTTCCGCGGCCGATGGCGTGTCCTATACCTATGTCGAAGGTGGCTACACCGCGACCAACAGCGACGGTGGCGACGCCGATGGCTGGGCGATCAACGGTTCCGGCGCCATCGCCCCGAACTTCCACGTGTTCGGCGGCTACAGCAACCAGGAGATCGACGGCACCAACGTCGACTTCGACCAGTGGCGTCTGGGCCTGGGCTACAACCATGAGATCAACTCCAGCGTCGACCTGCTGACCCGTATCGCCTACGAGAAGTTCGATGCCGGCAGCAATGCCGACTTCGACGGCTGGAGCGTCGAGGCTGGCGTGCGCGGCGCCTTCACCCCGAATCTCGAGGGCTATGCGCTGGCAGGTTACGAAGACTACGACCACGGCATCGACGGCGAGTTCTACGGCCGTCTCGGCGCCCAGGTGAAGTTCAACCCGACCTGGGGCATCAGCGGCGACGTGAAGTTCGTCGACAGCGACACGCAGTACTTCATCGGCCCGCGCGCCAGCTTCTGATCACGCGCAAGCTTTCGCGATTTTCTCTCTCCCCCGAATCGCGATGAAGAGCCCGGCTCCGGCCGGGCTCTTTTTTTTGCACGTGGCGACTGCGCACCAGAGCATGGGCAACGCCCCTCGGTTCCGACCGGCTTTCTCGACTTTTGCGGACCTGCTGCGCAGACACGGCGTGGCGAACTGATCCAGAATGGCTCGCCGGCGACGAGGCCGGCCGTCCTGTGCCGCGCGACGCGCTCCAGGCGAGCCATCACACACTAGGGGACTACATGAAGAAGCACCTTGCGCTGGCGCTCGCGCTGGCCATCGCACCATTGGCCGCCTCCGCCGATGAGATCAGCTACACCTACATCGAGGGCGGTTATGCCCAGCTGAACCAGGATGGAGAGCAGCAGGCAGGCCTCGACATCGACGACATCGAGGCCGCCGGCTTCTTCGTCGACGGTTCGGCTGCGTTGGGCGACACCTTCCACGTCTTTGGCGGTTACCGCAGTGGCAATGACGACGTGCGCGTCACCGTGCTGGGCGTGGGCAGCGACGAATTCGATACCGATCTGAGCCAGTTCAACGTTGGCCTTGGCTATCACCACAGCATCAACGATCGCACCGACCTGGTGACCGAGATCAGCTATATCAACTCCGATGTCGAGGTCGAAGGCGAAAGCGAAGACGGCGATGACGGCCGCGTTTCGGTCGGCGTGCGCCACATGTTCGCCGACAGCTTCGAGGGCTGGATCAAGGGCCACTACGCCGACGGCGACTTTTACGACGGCAGTTTCAGCGCCAGCATCGGCGGCCAGTTCAAGTTCAACCCGACCTGGGGCGTGGTGGGCGAAGTCGAAGCCGGCGACGACCTGTCGACCTTCATGATCGGCGCGCGCGCGAGCTTCTGACGATCCGATGCGATCAGCGTGACAAACAAAGAGCCCGGCTTGCGCCGGGCTCTTTTGTTTCTTGCAAACCAGGTTATCGAGGGATCAGCCGAACAAGCCGATGGGGTATTCCGGCTTCTGCTCGCGTGCCAGCAGCAGGCGCAGGCCTTCGGCTGGCGTAATCTCGCCGTGCAGCACCTGCTGCACCGCGCTGGAAATCGGCAGTTCGATGCCGTGGCGTTGTGCCTGGCGCATCACCTCGTCGGCGGTCTGCACCGACTCGACGACCTGCCCGATCTCGCGCACTGCGTCTTCGATGGATTGGCCTCGCCCCAGCGCCAGGCCCAGGCGACGATTGCGCGACAGGTCGCCGGTGCAGGTCAGCACCAGGTCGCCCAGTCCCGCCAGGCCCATGAGCGTCTCGGCCTTGCCGCCGATGGCGTGATTGAGCCGCAGCATTTCGTTGAGACCGCGCGTGATCAGGCCGGCGCGGGCGTTGAGTCCCAGCTGCATGCCATCGGCGACGCCGGTGGCGACCGCCAGCACGTTCTTCATCGCACCGCCCAGTTCGGCGCCGAGCATGTCGTTGCCGGTGTAGGCGCGGAAGGCCGGACCGTGCAATACGTCGGCGACAAGCTTGGCGAAATCGTCGTTACGGCCGTGGACGGTGAGCGCGGTGGGCAGGCCCTGCGCGACTTCCTTGGCGAACGAGGGTCCGGTGACCACGGCCAGCGGCACGTCCTCGCCCAATACTTCCTCGGCGACTTCGTGCAGGAAACGACCGCTGCCTGGCTCGAAGCCCTTGGTCGCCCAGGCGACACCGGCATGCGGAGGCCGATGCGGAGCCAGCGTGCGCAGGCTTTGCGCGAAGGCGTGCGAGGGCACCACCACCAGCACCAGGTCGGCCTCACGCATGGCGTCGGCGAGGTCGGTGGTGGCGCGCAAAGACCCAGGCAACGCGATGCCCGGCAGATAACGCGGGTTCTCGTGGCTTTGATCGATGGCCGCGATGATTTTTTCATCGCGGCCCCACAGCACGGTCGGATGACCATGCCGCGCAATCAGGGCCGCCAGCGCGGTGCCCCAGGAGCCCGCGCCGAGAACGGCAACCTTCACCAATGCAGTCGCTTCCATGCCGCGACGCGATCAGGCGTTGCCGGCGGTCTCGGCGTCCGCCAGGCCGTCCTGGCCCTGCGCGGCGCGCTGGCGCAGGCCTTCGGCGTAGAGGGCGTCGAAGTTGATCGGCTGCAGGAAGAACGGCGGGAAGCCGCCGGACTGGATCAGGTCGCTGACCAGCTGGCGCGCATACGGGTACAGCACGTTCGGGCAATGAGTGCCGAGCATGACATCGAGGGTCTGGGCGTCGAAACCGGCCAGGCCGAACACACCGGCCTGCTTCACTTCGACCAGGTACATCGGCTTGTCGCCGGCGTTGCAGGTCAGGGTGATACCGAGCACGACTTCATAGGCATTGTCATTGAGGCGCTGCACGCTCTGGTTGAGGTTCATCTGCAGCTGCGGCTGGACCTGCTCGTTGAACACGGCCGGAGCGCCCGGCACCTCGAAGGAAACGTCCTTGACGTAGATCTTCTCGACGGTGAACGCCGGGCCAGTGGCTTCGGACGAGGCGGCAGCGCCGTTGACGTTTTCTTCGGACATCTCGTAACTCCAGGCAAATACGTAAGTTGTCGATTATGGCACGCACCCTCGGCGCGGCCGGCTGTTCAGGGCAGGCAAGAGCCTGCCGCAACATTCGCGCCTGCCATCCCCTGATTCCGGTGTTGGGGCGCAGCGGCGGCGATCAAGGGGCGGCTGTGGCGCGGGCCTTGGCGTGTCGCTTCACGTGTCTGCGCGCTTGGGCGCGTCGCTTCGGATGATGCTGGCGGGTCGAGGCCCGCCCTGCGTGTGCGGCTTCGGAAACGTGGCCCGCCTTACGCGCGGCCCTTCACCAGCGGAAGGTCGGCGTGCTGCCAGGCCTGGACACCGCCATCGAGCCAGTAGACCTGCTCGAAGCCGGCCTTCTTCAGGCGTTTGGCGGCGTCGGCCGAGGCCTGGCCGTTACGGCAGACCATCACCACGGGCAGCGCCTTGGCGCTGGTCAGCAGCTTGTTCTCCGGGTCGAACTGGCTGGGCTGGACCGACTTGCTGCCGGCGATGTGGCCCTTCTCGAAGTCGTTGCTGGCCGACAGGTCGATCACCAGCGCGTTGTCGCGGTTGATCAGGCCGGTCAGTTCGGCCGGGCGCAGCGCCTTGTAGCCGCGGAACAGTCGGGCCACCTCGGTGTAGATCAGCGCCAGGGTCAGGCCGACCAGGGCCAGCGAGAGATAGAGATGGCGCTCGGCGAAGGCCAGCAGGTCTTGGAAGGTCACGGCATCACTACGGGGGAAACGGGGGCGCGATTGTCGCCCAGCGACCGCGGCGGCGCAAAAGTGGCCGCCTGTTGCCCGCCTACTGCCCGGCCCACAGGTCGGGAAGGCCGCTGGTCACCCACCAGGTCTTGGCCTCGGCGTCCCAGCGCCAGATTTCGCGGTACCGCACGGTTCGCTCGGCCAGGGTGTAGCGGTTGACCACGCCGATCTCGATCTCGCGCACGGCCGTGCCCGCCTTGAGGTCGGCGTTTGCGCCCTTGTCGTGGTACGAGGTGATCTGCACCTGCTTGTAGCGCTCGAACTCCAGGTCGGTGACCGGGTGCTCTTCGCGGACCTTCGGATCGATCAGGTTCCATGCCCCCTCGAAATCGCCCCAGCGCACCGCGCCCGAGTAATCGTACTGGAGGCGGGTCAGCGCGTCGGACTTGCGACTGGCGACGGCCGTGCCCGCCAGCATCAGTAGGCACAGCAGCACCAGCAGCTTGCGTAGTGCGGGTTGGACGGGGCTCAGCAAGCGCATCGGACCATCCGGATTCTTGAGGACGCCGCCATCCTAGCTCACGACTTGGCGATGGCCACGTAACGCGCGGTGAACTCGGTCGCAACGCCGCCATCGGGCAGCAGCGCACGGGCCACCACGCCGGTGCGGGCGCGACCGCGCTCGCGCAAGGTGGCGATAAACCCGGGCCAGTTCGACTCCGGTGCCAGCTCGGCCTGCACCTCCAGGTCCCCGAACAGGGGCGCCAGGTAGCGGATCTGGCTGTCGGCGACGAACACCTCCGCCTGCAGGCCGGCGGCCTCGACGTGCAGCGACACCAGCCCCCAGGAGGCCAGCGTCATCATCGAGGCGAGGCTGCCGCCGAACGCGCAGCCCTTGTCGTTGACGTGCAGCGCCAGCGGCGCGCGAAGTTGCAGGCGGTGGCCGTCGTAGCCGGCGATCTCGACCTGCATCGCCGCCACCGGCGGCATCGACTGGTAATGATGTTGGAGGCGTTCGAGTGCGTCTTCGTGATTCATGCCGGTCTTGCGCTTTCGGGGGGACCGCGTGGGGCGGCTATGCTGGTCGCATGCAGGCCCGCATGCCGACACAGCCGCCCGGATGGTACGTGATCTCGCTGCGCCCGCGCGGCGGGCACGACGCCCTGCGCCGAGCCGCGGCACGGCACGGCGCCGGCCTGATCGCCCTGTCGCCCTGGTCGCTGAAGCTGCGCGACGACGCGGCGGCGGGCGTGGCCCTGAAAGCGGCGCTGGCGGCGCCCAAAGTGGTATTCACCAGTCCGTCCTCCGTGCGCGCCGCCCATGCATTGCAGCCGTTGCGCACGCATCCGCGCCAGCAATGGTTCGCGGTCGGTGCAGGCACCGCGGCGGCATTGCGTCGGGCCGGCATCACCCAGGTGCAGGCACCGCAGCGGATGGACAGCGAGGGCCTGCTGGCACTGCCCGGCCTGGCCAAACTGGAGGGCGTCGAGGTCGGCTTCGTCAGCGCGCCCGGCGGCCGTGGCGTGCTGGTGCCTTCGCTGCAGGCCCGAGGTGCGCGCATCCTCCGCGCCGACGTCTACGAGCGCGTCCCGGTAACCCCCTCGTCCAGGGCGGTGGCGCAATTGCAGGCGCTGTCGGCCCCTGCCGTGCTGGCCCTGTCCAGCGGGGAGGCGTTGCAGCGGATCCTCGAGACCTTGCCGGCGACCGCGCTGGCCGCGCTGCGGCGCGCCCGGATCGTGGCCGCCAGCGAACGGCTCGCCGGTTTCGCCCGCGAGTGCGGCTTCGACGACGTCGTGACCGCGCGCGGACCGCGCCCGGCCGACCTGCTCGCGGCGGCGGGCGACGCCCGGACGTGACCGCGGTCGCATCCGGTAGCATGGGCCGGTCCCGCACCCCACGTGATGCCGTGTCCACGACGCCCGATCCGACTTCTGCGCCCGCTCCGGCTACTCCCGCACGCCGCTCCGGCACGGGATGGTGGTTGCTGCTGATCCTGCTGCTGGCCGGTGCCGGCGCCTATGGGTGGAAGCAGTGGCAAGCGCGAAGCCAGCGCGAGCGCACCGAAACGCAAATCGAGCAGCAGTTGTCGGCGATCGACGGCCGCATCGACGCCGTCCGCCGCGACCAGCGCGCGCAGGTCCAGCGCCTGCAACAGGCCGATGCCACCAACCGCGTCATGCGCGACGAACTGCTCGGCATCGGTCAGCGCGCCGCGTTGGTCGAGGACACCGTCGCCAAGCTTTCCGATCCTGACCGCTATGGCGCACAGGCATTGCGCCTGGACGAGACCGAATTGCTGCTGACGATGGGCCAGCAGCGACTGACCATCGCCGGCGACCTCGACGGTGCACGACGGGCTTACGTGCTGGCCGGGCAGGTGCTGGACGGCATCGACGATCCGGCTTACCTGAGCCTGCGCCAGACGCTGCAACAGGAGCGCGCCGGGCTGGAAGCGATCGGCATCGAGCCGCGCGTGCAGGCGATGGCTGAACTGGATGCCTTTGCGCAGACCGTGACCACCGCGCCGCTGCAGCCGGCCGGAACCACCGGTCAGCGCGCGCCATGGTGGCGCCGCGCTTTCGGCCATCTGATCGACGTGCGTCCGAGCGAGCGCGCCGTCGCGGTGCAACCGGCCGATCGCCTCGCCGCGATCGCCGGCCTGCAACTGGAGATTTCCCTGGCGCGCGCCGCCGCCGAACGCCGCGACGCGACCGGTTTTCGCGCTGCGCTCACCCGCGCTGACGCCTGGCTGACCCGCCTGTGGCCGGAGTCGCCGGAACTGCAGCGCCAGCGTGCGCGCCTGAAGGCGATCGCGGCGCGGCCGCTTTCACTGGCGATTCCGACCCTGGGCAGCACACTGCAGCAACTGCGCCAGTTGCGTGCATCGAGTTGAAGGAGGCCGCATGAACCTCTTCCGTAACCTGCTGTTCTGGATCGTGCTGGCGCTGGCCGGCGCGCTGCTCGCGCAGTTGCTGCTGCAGGATCCTGGCTACGTGCTGGTGCGCTACGGCGGCAACGACTACACCACCAACGTGCCCAAGGCGATCGCACTGGTGCTGGCCGCCGCGGCCGTGGCCTGGGTGTTGTGGAAAGTCCTCAGCCTACCCTTCGTCGCCCTGCGCCGGCATCGCAAGAAGCAGGCCCGCGCGCGCCTGATCGACGGCCTGGATGCCTTGCACCAGGGACACTGGGGCCGCGCGGAGAAGCAACTGTCGCTGGCCGCCGGGCAGCACGATGTCGCCACCGTCGCGCGCGCAGCCGCAGTGCAGGCCGCGCTGGCCCGCGGCGATGATGCGGTGCTGCAGCGCCAGCTCGACGCGTTGGCCCTGGAGTCCGCCTCGGCGCACGCAATCTCCGCCGCCGAAGTCGCCCTCGCCAAGGGTCGTCCGGCCGACGCACTGGCGGCGCTCGATGCGCCCGCCGCCGCGCCGCTGCCGCCGCGCGGACTGGCCCTGCGCGCGCAGACGCTGGTCGCGCTCGGCCGTGCCGACGAAGCCTACGGATTGCTTGGCGCGCTGCGCCAGCAGCAGGCATGGCCGGCGGCGCGCCTGTCCGAACTGGAAGCGCAATGGGCTGCCGCCTCGCTGCGCCAGGCCGCTGACGCCAACGTCCTGGCCGACCGCTGGGAAGCGTTGCCCAAGCCGCTGCGCAACGATCCGGCCTCGGTCGCCGCGTATGCCGAGCGCGCTGCCGCCATGCGTTGGGAAGAAGCGGCGGCCCGCAGCATCGAGCAGGCACTGGATTCACGCTGGGACGAATCGCTTGCCGATCTCTACGGCCGCCTGCCGATCGGCCGGCTGGAATCGCGCCGCGCCAATGCCGAGCGCTGGCTGCCTGCGCATCCGGGCAGCCCCGCGCTGCTGGTGACGCTTGCGCGCCTGTCCCGCGCGCAGGGACAGTGGTCTCAAGCGGAAAGCTACCTGCATCGTGCGCTCGCACAAGGCGCGCACAGCGAGGCCTGGGAAGAGCTGGGCCACGGCTTCGCGCAAGCCGGCGACGAAGCCAACGCTCGCCTTTGCTACTTCAATGCCTTGCGCGCCTCGCGCGGCGAGGCGACACAGGAACTGCCGGGGCGCGATCTGCGCCAAAGAATTTTCGACGAAGCCGTCGTCGAAGAACGCAACGAGCACGGCGTGCCGCGACTGCGCGGCTGATCGAGTAGGCGGGCGTAGGGCGGGCTTAAGCCTGCCTTCCCGCTTCGCCGCACGCCGGGCAGGCCAAGGCCGCCCTACGTCAGGTGGGTCCGACCTACCGCTCCAGGATTACCGCTCCAGGATGGCCACCACGCCCATGCCGCCGGCGGTGCAGATCGACACCAGGCAACGGCCGCCTCCGCGCTGCTTCAGCTCCTTGGCGGCGGTGGCGACGATGCGTGCGCCGGTCGCGGCGAAGGGATGTCCCGCCGCCAGCGAGGAACCGTTCGGGTTGATCTTGGCGACGTCGATGCGGCCCATCGGCGCGTCCAGGCCGAGGCGGTTCTTGCAGTATTCCTCGCTCTCCCACGCACGCAGTGTGCACAGCACCTGCGCGGCGAACGCCTCGTGGATCTCGTAGAAGTCGAAGTCCTGCAAAGTCAGGCCGTTGCGCTTGAGCATCTCCGGCACCGCCACGGTCGGTGCCATCAGCAGGCCCTCGCCGTGGACGAAGTCGACCGCGGCGACGTGCGCGTCGCGCAGGTAGCACAGCACTTCGTGGCCGTGCGAGCGCGCCCATTCGTCCGATGCCAGCAGGCAGGCCGAAGCACCGTCGGTCAGCGGCGTGGAATTGCCCGCCGTCAGCGTCCCGCGGCCGGAGGTCTTGTCGAACGCCGGCTTCAGCGAGGCCAGCTTCTCCAGCGTGCTGTCGGCGCGCAGGATGTTGTCGCGCGAAACGCCGCGGAAGCTGACCACCAGGTCATCGAAAAAGCCGCGGTCGTAGGCCGCGGCGAGCTTCTTGTGCGACGACAGGGCCCACTCGTCCTGCGAATCGCGCGAGATGTTCCACTGCTTGGCCATGTCCTCGCAGTGATCGCCCATCGTCTTGCCGGTACGCGGCTCGGCCACGCCGGGGAACTCGGGCTTGAGCTCGCGGAAGTGGAAGCCCTTGAACGCCGCCAGCTTGTCGCGCGGCGTCTTGGCGCGCGCGGCTTCCAGCAGGCGGCGGCGCAGCTTCTGGCCGTACACGATCGGTACGTCGGAGGTGGTATCGGAGCCGCCGCCGACGCCGACCTCGATCTGACCGGCGGCGATCTTGTTGCCGATATGGACGATCGAGTCGAGCGAGGTGCCGCAGGCGCGCTGCAACGTGATGCCCGGCGTCAGCGGCGACAGGCCCGAGGACAGCGCGGACTCGCGGCCGAGGTTCCAGTCGCTGGAATGCTTGATCACCGCGCCCATCGCCACTTCGCCGAGCTGCTGGCCGTGCAGGCCGTACTTCTCGACCAGAGCGCCCAGGGTCCGGACCGACATGCCCAGGTTGCCGACATCCGCGTAGGCCGAATTCTGGCGGCAGAACGGAATGCGGACGCCGCCAAGTACGGCGACGGGACGGGCTGGACGCATCAGTGCACCTCGATGGAACTGGGGGAGTTGCCGGGACCGTAACGACCGCCGGGCATAATGGGGGCAGTGTAGCGCCGCCTTCGCGTGCGACCAAACGCCACCGTATCCATGAGCTTCGCCAACAACACTGCCCCCGTTCCCCCCACGCTGCACGTGCTCGGGGCCCTCGCCTTGGAGCTGCGCGGCGATGCGCCAGTGGAGCGGCAGGCCCTGTCGCAGGCCGAGGTCGGGGCGCTGGCCGATCTGATCGCGCGCGACCTGTCCGGGTTCGCGCCCGAGGCCGCGTCGCTCGAGCTGGTCATGGTGGGCGCCCACTACGACCCGGTCGAGCTGCTGCGGCCCGGCTGGCCGCTGCATCGTGAACTGGACCAGCTAGCCGCACGGGCGCCGGGCCGGGCCGAAGCGCGGGTGGTGGCTTTCGGCGCTCATGAAGAACAGTTGCCCGGTGCGTTGGCGCCATCGGCCGATTACGCCGGAGGTCCGCTGCGGCTGGTGCCGTTCGTGCTGGGCGGCGATGTCGATATCGCCACGCGCGTGGGCGAGGCGTTCGAGTGCGAGTTGCTGGAACGCGGCATGGCCGGCGCCGACACCGCGCTGGCCGCGCAGGAGGCTTTCGGCCTGCGCGTGGAACACGCCCGCTACCTGACCGTGCACGACCTGGCCGCGATGATGGCGATGCAATACGACCACGCCGGCCTATCGCCGTTGTGGCCCCTGCTGGAAACCGCGCTGCTGCAGCCCGATGGCGAGCAATGGCTGGACGCGCCGCCGGAACCGCTGGTGCACTACGTTGGCGGCGAAGCGCGCATCGCGCTGTTCGAGCCGCGCGCGTGGAAGGCCCGCTACGCTTCCGAGGCACCGTGCGGGACGGACGAGTGCCGCGAGAAGCTGGAACGCCAGCACCAGCATTTCCAGGCCCGGCAGCGACAGATCGCAGCCGTGCTGGGCGCGCATGGCATTCCGGTCAACTTCGTCCACTGCGCCGACGCAGCCAACGCCCAAAGCGACGTCTCCTGAACGTCGGCGCAGTCAGAGCCGGATCTGCCCCGCCATGCGCTCGCAGGCTTCGAACCGCTCACGGCTTCCCCAGGCCTCGATGAGCAGGGGCATCTCCACCCGGCGAATCAACTTTCCCAGCGCATCAGGATCCTGAGCGTCACAGGCGAACTTGGCGTAATTCTGCAGGTTCCATTGGTCCGGGTATCGCTTGAGGACATCCTCGAAGCCGTCCTTCATGCGATCCCAATGGGCGAACGAGCGATAGAACAGGTCGTCGCCATAGTCGCTCTGCGAGGCGTACCAGTAGATGCGCGCGTACATACTCTGGCCCTCGATCGTCTCCGTGGCATCGACCGCCTGCTTTACGAACTTCTCGATCTTCGACTCGTCTCCATGCCATTTCGGCAGGAGGTAATCGAGCATTGAAAAGTACATCGGGTAGTACCCCGGATGCCGTGCGATGCCCTCTTCCAGCACGGGATATGGATCGCCTTCGCCCTTCTGTGCCTTGATGATTTCCAGCATCAGGCGGTAGTAGTCGGGATTGCTCGAAGCGATCCGCTTCTCCGACTCAAGATAGGCGCGCGCCCGGTTGATATGTCCGTGGAACGGTCGCCACGCCGACTCGGCCACCTGGTGGGCATACCGCCCACCGCGAATGGCCCATCCACGGCGCACGATCATTTCGGCATGAGTCACTCTGGCCAGTGCCGAGTCGGGACGATCCCGCGCCCACTCCAAGGTCATGGCTTCCAGCCGGTCCCAGTCCGCGTCGGCACTGGGCTTGGGTCGCAGCAGCCCTTCGTCGACGCCGCCCGCCAACAGACCGCTTTTCCACAGGCCACTGGGCGTGCGGCTGCCTTGCGCCAGGTATGCCTCGGTCAGCCGATCGATCTCGGCGAATTTCCGCTCTTGCGCCAGCCTGGCTCCGTTCTCCCAGACTTCATCGCGCTCCTGCAGTTCACCGGCCTGCACCGTGGCTAACAAACCCGCGGCCGTGCACACGCTGCCCAGCACGATCCGCGCCAGCGCCCTTCCCCACATCGCCCCCATGCTCCCCCCGTCCTTTTTCTCAGAACTCCGATTCGAAGATCGCGTAGCCCGCATCGACCATGCCCAACGATGCGTACGTCTCGCGGGCATTGTCATTCTCGCGCTCGACATACAGTCGCAGCCCGATTATGCCCGCGCTGTCGCGCGCCAGTTTCTCGACATGGCGGTACAGCGCGGCGAACACGCCCTTGCGCCGATGCGCCAACGGCACGTACACGCTCTGGATCCACCACCACTCGCCGTCGCGCCAGTCGCTCCATTCGCGCGTGAGCATCAGCGTGCCGACCGGCGCGGCGATGGTTTCGCGGCCGGCGACGTTTGCCTCGTCCATCGCGATGAAGTAGCGCGCCTTGGCCGGATCGGCGATGCCGGCCGCGACGCCGCGACGCACGGTGTCGGGGTCAAGCTTCTTGTGCTCGGTTTCCCAAGCCATGGCGATCGCCCATTCGGCGAGCAGGTCGCGATCGTGTGCGTGGGCTTCGCGGATGCGCAGGTGGGTGGTCATGGAGGCATCGTAGCGCTGCGGAGGAGCAAACTCCCTGGGGCTCTGCTGCCTTGTGAAAGGAGCGGCTGGGGGCCCTGCTCTCCCCCGCGCGGAAGTTACTGCGTAACCGTAATGACCCCACAAGCCTGCCGGCCACCGGCATTGCCGGTCGGCTGCGTCTTGTAGTCATCCGGTGCGGCATGAACGATCACCGCCTTGCCGGCCACGTCGTTGGCCGCGCCACCGCCGAGCGTGACGCCCGCAGCGTGCACGCTCACCTTGGCCACGCCCTCGCCATTGGCGGTGATGTTGTCCATGTCGCCGCCGTGGTGCGCGCCGCTATCGACTTTGCCGTGCGGCGAGCCGGCAGGATTGAAGTGCCCGCCCGCGCTGCTCGCGTCGGCCGCGCTGCAATCGCCTTTCTCGTGGATGTGGATGGCGTGCACGCTGTTGGGGGTGAAGCCTCCGATCTCGCCGGTGAGATGCACGCCGTCGCCCATCGGCGTGACGCTGAGCCGACCGCTGACCAGACTGCCCGAGGCCGAGGCCAGGTTGACGATGGCGGCCTTGGCGGTCGATGTCGATTTGGCGGTCGATGTCGATGTCGTTGTCGTCTTCGACGTCGAAGGCGGCGGCGCACTCGTCGTCGGAGTGGAACTGCAGGCGGAAACAGCCAGGACGGTAGCGGCAGCGAGCAATAGGGTCTTCATCTGAGTCTCCTTGTGACCTGGTTCCGGCATGGCGAGCGCGAAGCCTAGCCCCGCGCGGGTAATACGCTGGTGAATGCCGCGGTGGTGAATGCCGCGCTGGTGAGTGTGGCGCTGGTGAATGTGGCGGATGGGGCGGTGCCTAGGGTCGTTTGCGGCCGGAACCCAGCTTGCGCGTGAGCGTATTGCGTCCCAGGCCGAGCCGGGCCGCCGCTTCACTGCGACGGCCGCCGGTGTGTTCGAGCGCGGCTTCGAAGAGCGCATGCTCGAACCGCTCGCGCGCCTGCGCATGCAATCCGTCGTTGCCCAGCGCCAGTTGCTCGCGGGCCCAGGCCGCCAGGCGGCTGTCCCAATCTTGATCCCCAGCACCCACCGTCCTCGCACTGCGCACCGGCGCGGATGCCGTGTCGAAAGCATCGTCCATGTCGGCGCCCGTGACGGTGTCGGCAGGCGCCAACGCGGCCAGCCGCCAGCACAGGTTTTCCAGCTGGCGCACGTTGCCCGGCCAGTCGTAAGCCAGCAACCGGTCCAATGCCGGCTGCGACAGGCGCTTGGCAGGCGCTTCGAACTTGATCGCAGCTGCAGCAAGGAAGCGCTCGGCCAGGCGCGGAATGTCCTCGCGGCGTTCGCGCAGCGGCGGCAGGCGCAGGCGCACCACGTCGAGGCGATGCAGCAGGTCGGCGCGGAACCGGCCATCGGCCACCAGGCCCTCCAGGTCCTGGTGCGTGGCCGCGATCACCCGCACGTCGACGCGGATCAATTCTCGGCCGCCGACACGGAAGAACTCCCCTTCGGCCAGCACGCGCAGCAGGCGGGTCTGCAACGGCAGCGGCATGTCGCCGATCTCGTCGAGGAACAGCGTGCCGCCGTCGGCCTGCTCGAAGCGGCCGACGTGACGACGCGTCGCGCCGGTGAAGGCGCCGGCCTCGTGGCCGAACAGTTCGCTTTCGAGCAGTTCCGCCGGGATCGCGGCGGTGTTGAGCGCGACGAAGGGTTTGCGCGCGCGCGGCGATTCGCGGTGCAACGCGCGCGCCACCAGTTCCTTGCCGGTGCCGGTCTCGCCGGTGATCAGTACCGACAACGGCGCCTGCGCCAGGCGTCCGATCGCGCGGAACAGCGTGCGCATCGCCGGAGCGTCGCCGATCAGTGCATCGGTCTGCGTCGCCGCGCCCTCACGCGCAGGCGCCTGCGCCTGTTCGACCGCGCCGAGCGTGCTCGCGGCCAGGGCCACGGCGTCGTCAAGATCGAATGGCTTGGACAGGAATTCGTGCGCGCCGCCGCGGAAGGCGCCGGCGGTACTGGCGACATCGGTGTAGGCACTCATCACGATCACCGGCAATCGCGGCAGGCGCGCCTTGATGCGGTCAAGCAGCGCCAGGCCGTCCTGTCCGGGCATGCGCACGTCGGTGAACAGCAGGTCGGGCGCCGCACGCTCGTCGAGCGCGTCCAGCGCATCGTGTGCGCTTTCGAAACCGTCTACGTCGTAGCCGGCCTCGCGCAATGCTGTGGCCAGCACGAAGCGCACGCTGCGGTCGTCATCGACCACCCAGATGCGTGCAGGGTTATCGGACATGGTCGCCTCGCCTGGCGTGGTTGTTCATATCAGCATCAAGCGCCATCCGTACTTTCCTCCAACGCCATCGGCAGCAGCAGCGTGAACACCGTGTGCCCCGGCCGCGAGCGATAGACCAGCGATCCGCGATGCTCGCGCGCGACCTGCTGCGCCAGGGCCAGGCCGAGGCCGCTGCCTTCGGCACGGCCGGAAACCAGCGGCAGGAACAGCTGCTCGGCCAATGCCTCGGGCACGCCGCGCCCGTCGTCGCTGATCTCCAGCCGCAACGCGATGGGATGCACCGCGTCGGCGATGCGCACGGCATGCTCGGCGCGCGTGCGCAGCGTGACATGGGTGGCGCCGGCCTCGATCGCGTTGCGCACCAGGTTCCATACCGCCTGCACCAGCCGGTCGGCATCGCCGTCGAACTCGGGCAGGCTCGGGTCGTAGTCGCGCAGCAGGCGCACGGCCCAACCGGCCTCGCTTTCGGCCAGCCGCAGCACGCGCTCGAGCACCGCGTGGATGTTCACCCGCGCATGCGGGCGCGGCGGTGCCGGCGTGAGCAGGTGATCGACCAGGGCGGTCAGGCGCTCGACCTCGCTGCCGATCATCGACACCAGTTCGCGCGCGCTGCCATTGCCGGCATCGGGATCGACACGGCGCGCCAGCAACTGCGCGGCCCCCTTCAGCCCGGCCAGAGGGTTACGCAATTCGTGCGCGAGCCCCTTGAGGGAGGCCGAAATCGCCGACGGCAGCAACAACGCCGGATCGTCGCCGGGAAACTCGTCGACCGGATGGGCTTCCAGCAGCCAGCCGCCGTCGTCGCGCCGGCTGAGCCAGAGGTCGGCGAAGCACTCCTCGCCGTCGCTGTAGCGAAGCCGGCCGCGGCGCACCCGCAGCGGCGCGCTGTCGTCGCTGGCCCGCCGCAGCGCTTCGGCCAGTCGGCCATCGCCCGAGTCCAGTCCCGCCAGCGGCCAGCCCTGCAGGCGCCGGGCGCTGACGCCCAGCCAGCGCGAGAAGGCGGTATTGCAGCCGGCGATGACCCCGGCCCCGTCGCTCCATGCCAGCGGCGTGGTCAGGGTATCGAAATCGGGTGCGACGGAACTCATTGCACCATCGTAGTGCAAAATTCCGCCCGGGCGCCGCGGAGTACACCCAGTTCGCACCAGCACGATGCACTTCTGCCATCACGTCGCGTTGCCGGCCCTTTCGTATCGTCGGTGCCGATGCGCATGACCGAGCCAGAGGCGCCCGGATGACCGGCCGGCACGACCCTCGCGCGATTTCGCCGCCATCGGCGTCATCGAATCCCCCGACGGGCACCGATGGCGCCGTGGTCGAGCTGCCGGACGACGTCCCCAAGCGGGCCCAGCACGAGCCGGCGACGCGGCGCTGGATCGCCCAGCGCGCCGCGGACCTGCTCGGGTATCGCTACGCCGGCCGTTACTCGGCGGACATGCCTGCCGGCGGCCACCTCTATTTCGTGCCGCAATCGACTTTGCTGGTGGACCGCGCGAGGCAGCTCGGCATCTCGACCGAGCGGGACCTGCTCGGCGGCGTGGTTCCGTACGGCTTCGTGGCCAGCAAGGCCATCTCGCATGCGCTCATCGACGACGCGCGCGTCGTTCCCGAGGGCTGGTCGCAGGACCTGGCCCGGTCGCTCGAATCCGTGGTGCTGCCCGGCCGCTCCGCGTTCGGCCGCGACGATGCGCGCGAGGCCGGCATCGCGTTGTTGGAACGCCACGCCGCGATCCGGATCAAGCCGGGCGCGGGCATCGGCGGCCTGCATCAGTCGGTCGCGACGACGACGGCCGAGCTCGATGCCGCACTGGACGATCTCGACGAAGAGGCGACGCGACAGCTCGGCGTCGTGCTGGAGCTCAACCTGAAGGACGTGGAGACCTACAGCGTCGGCACGGTGCGCGTCGGCGATCTGGCCATCGCCTATCTCGGCGTGCAGCGGCTGACCCGCAACCACAGGGGCCACGAGGTCTACGGCGGCTCGGACCTGGCCTGCGTGCGTGGCAGCTTCGAGGAGTTGCTCGATGCCACGTCGGACCCCGCGCAGCGCAAGGTGCTGGGCCTGACCATGCACTACGACGCCGCCGTCGCCAACCGATATCCTCAGTTGTTCGCCTCGCGCCGCAACTACGATGTCGCGGCGGGGCTTGGTGAGGATGGAGCGCTCGAGCATGGCGTGCTCGAGCAGTCCTGGCGCATCGGCGGCGCGACGCCCGCGGAGGTGAGCGCACTGGCTGCGTTCGCGGCGGATCCGGCGCTGCACGGCGTGCGCGCCTCGTCGCACGAGGTCTATGACCTGATCGATCCGCCATCCGGGGCCGAGGTCTATTTCTCCGCCATCGATCCGGCCGTCGGCGCCCTCACCAAGTACTCACTGGTCAAATACGGTCTGGACGATCGAGATGGACGTTAGGCTCGAATCGCTGGAACTGAAGGTCGAGCAGGACCGCATCTGCGGTTCCGTGCTCTCGCCGGCTTCGGCGTTGCCCGGCGTTTTGTTCGTGCACGGCTGGGGCGGGAGTCAGCGGCAGGATCTCGTGCGGGCGCGCGAGGCGGCGGGACTAGGCTGCGTGTGCCTGACCTTCGACCTGCGCGGCCACGAACGCACTGCGATGCAATGGGAGAACGTCAGCCGTGCGCAGAACCTGGCGGACCTGCTATCGGCTTACGACTGGCTGGTGGCGCAGCCCAACGTCGACCCGACATCAATCGCCGTGTCCGGCATCAGCTACGGCGGTTACCTGTCCACGCTGCTGACCAAGCGTCGGCCCGTGCGCTGGCTGGCGTTGCGCTCGCCCGCGATCTACAAGGACGAAGGCTGGCACCTGGCCAAACGCCAGTTGCATGTGGATTCCGACCTTCCCGAGTACCGGCGACGACGCGTCGACTGGCAGGAGAACGAGGCCCTTCGTGCCTGCGCCGATTTCCGCGGCGATGTGCTGCTGGTGCAGGCCGAACACGACGACGTGGTCCCCCACATGGTGATGAACAACTACGTGGCCGCGTTTGTGCACGCTCGCTCACTGACCCGACGCCAGGTCGATGGAGCGGACCACACCTTCGATGCACCTGCGGCGCAGAAGGCCTACAACGCGATCCTGTGCAAATGGCTGCGCGAGATGATCATGGGCGCGCGCGAGGAAATCGCCACAGCTCGCGTGGAGGAATTGACACAAGGCAAGGGACGGGCGCCATCGTCGGATGCGTCGTGATCCACGTGCCGTCAGCCGTACGGCCCGCCCATCACCGGCAGCACGATGCCGCTGATGTAGGAAGCGCACACGGGCGAGGCGAGAAACACGTAGGCGGGTGAGATCTCCTCCGGCTGCGCCGGCCGGCCCATGTCGCTGGCCTGGCCGAAGTTCTCCACCCTGTCGGCGGGTTTGTCGGCGGGATTCAACGGCGTCCATACCGGCCCCGGCGCCACGGCGTTGACGCGGATGCCACGCTCGAGCAGATTGCTGGCCAGCGACTTGGTGAAGGCGTGGATCGCGCCCTTGGTCGCCGAGTAGTCCAGCAGGTCCTTGTTGCCGAACAGGCCGGTTTCCGAACCGGTGTTGATGATCGATCCGCCGCGGCCGATGTACGGCAACGCCGCGCGCGCCATGTGGAAGTAACCGGCGATGTTGGTCTGCAGGGTTTCCTGCAGGTGCTCGTCGGTGATGTCCTCCAGGCTGTGGCTGTGCTCCTGGAATGCGGCGTTGTTGACCAGGATGTCGAGCTTCCCGAACGCCCTCACGGCCTGGGTCACGGCCTGTTCGCAGAACCGTGCGTCCTTGACGTCGCCGGAGATGACGATGCAGCGCCGCCCTTCCTTCTCGACCTGCCGGCGCGTCTGCTGCGCATCCTCGTGCTCGCTCAGATACGCGATCGCCACATCGGCGCCCTCGCGCGCGAACAGCACGGCGACGGCGCGGCCTATTCCGGAATCGCCGCCGGTCACCAGCGCCACCATGCCCTCGAGCTTTCCACTGCCGCGGTATTCCGGGGCCAGGTAACGCGGTTTCAGAGCAAGTTCCGATTCCATGCCGGGCTTGCGCAGATGTTGCGCCGGCAACGGCGGCTCTGGCTGATTGCGCACGCCTGCCTGCACCGGTTTCTTCTTCTCCCCCTCGGATTTCTTCGCCGGCGGCTTCTTCGCGTCCTTGCGGTCGATGCGGCTCTGATCGATGCGGCTCTGGATGGCGCGCTGATCGCTCACCGTCCGTCGCACGGACGCCGCCTTGTGCCGGGTGGTGTTTGCGCTCTCATGCTTGCTCATGGACGTCGCTCAAATTCGGTATCGGTATGAGTTTCGGAATGAAGCTCGTACACGCACGTGAAGGGGACGCAAGGTCGTTGTTCGCTCGATTCGCGTGCGAAGCCTGTTCAGCGACACCCGGGGTCCGCGCAACATTTTCTACACGAGCGATGCCGTAACTTCATTCGCGTGCGAATCGCGCAGATCTCTCCGCTATATGAAGCTGTACCGCCCCTGCTCTATGGCGGCACCGAGCGGGTTGTCGCGTATCTGACCGACGCGCTGGTGGATGCAGGGCACGAGGTAACGCTGTTCGCATCGGCCGACACGCGCACGC
>DATDBD010000207.1:0-13419 GCA_036525015.1 Lysobacter sp. | reverse complement strand
CCCGAAATGGCCTGGCTCAAGCCGCACATGGAAGGCCAGTCGTCGTGGACGGTGGGCGTGCTGATTCCAAGGCCCGCTCCCGGCAAGGAAGTCGCTGCGTTGCTGCAATTGCGATCGTCGCTGGTCGGCACCGAACTCACCCTGCCCGAACCCCTGCGCAAGCCGGCCGGGGAAGCGCTGGCCACCAGCGTCGAGACGCCATTGCCGATGGGCAGCGGCGACATCCTGGTCAATCTCGGCCAGCGCATCGCAGTGCGCGCACGCAGCACCAACGGCCAGACCGGCGTACGCATCGCACTGGGCAGCGCTCGCGTCGACGAGGCTGCGCCCGCGCATGGCCTGGTGGCGACCGGCCGCGCGCAGGCGCTGGATGCGATCGACTGGATCGCGCTGATGCACGGGGGTGAGGGCGATGGGCTGCCATTGCAGCGCATCGACGTCGTGGCGCAGAAGCTCAACCTGCTCGGCGGCGCCTTCGCCGATACGCGGGTGGTCGTGGTGCCGGCCTCGCGCGGCGCCACCGCTGTGCAGACCGAAGGCGAATCGCTGGAGGGCGCGCTGCTGATCCCGGCGGGCGAGGGCGCCACGATTGCCGGCCGTTTCGACCGTTTCCACTGGCGGGCGTCGAGCGGCACAGGCGCGGGCCCGGCCACCGGTACGGCGTCGACGGACAGCGCCGGGGCCGCTGCACCGGCCCCCGCCGATCCGTTCAATCCGGCGAAGATTCCGCCGCTGGCCATCGACTTCACCGACCTGCGCGTGGCCGATGCCAAACTCGGATCAGCCCGACTGCGCACGCGCCCGACGGGCAACGGTCTGCACATCGACCAGTTGCAGACGCGCGCCGACAAGCAGCGCATCGACGTCACTGGCAACTGGACCGGACGCGGCGCCAGCGCCAACACGCGGCTCGACATCCGCATCGGCAGCGAGGATTTCGGCGCCCTGATGGGCGGCTTCGGGATGAGCAATCGTTTGGGCGGCGGTGAAGGCACGTTGCAATTCGACGCCGGTTGGGCCGGCAGCCCGGCCTCGTTCAACCTGGCGACGCTGGTAGGCAGCCTGGTCATGGACATCCGCAACGGCCGCCTGCTGGAGGTCGAGCCCGGCGCCGGTCGCGTGCTCGGCCTTCTCAGCCTGGCCCAGTTGCCCCGTCGCCTGATGCTGGATTTCCGCGATTTCTTCTCCAAGGGGTTCGCCTTCAACCAGGCCGGCGGCCGGGTCGACTTCAGCGGCGGCATGGCCCGCACCGACCAGTTGACCATCGACGGTCCGGCGGCGGCGATTGGCATCCACGGCACCGCCAACCTGCGCGCGCAGAGTTTCGACCAGACCATCGAAGTGCGGCCCAAGGCCGGCAACCTGCTGACCGTGGCCGGCGCGATTGCCGGCGGGCCGGTCGGCGCGGCGATAGGCGCGGCCGCCAACGCAGTGTTGCAAAAGCCGCTGGGACAGATGGCCTCGCGCACCTACCGGGTTACGGGGCCATGGAAGGAACCCAAGGTCGAGGTGATCGGCAGCGAGCAGAGCCGGGCATCCTCGGTCCCGGACGAACCTCCCCCGGGCTGAGCCTCCCGTCGGCACGGGCGGGTAGCGGTTGAACCGGCAGTCGATGGCCGCATCTCAGAAGGATGTGGCTGGTCGCATGGCCCTTTGCCCACTGCTTCCGGGAGGCTCCCAAGCCGCGCAGACGCCGTATAACGTCCCCTCACCTGAACGAAATCCTCCGATGAACCTACCGATCCAGATCGCCGAAACCCGCCTGCTGCTGCCTGCCGGGCTCGATGCCGGTGGACTCGAGCGCACCTTCGGCACGCTGCTGGGACCGGGCGTGGACTTCGGTGATCTGTACTTCCAACACGCCCGCCGCGAGAGCTGGACGGTCGAGGACGGCATCGTCAAGGACGGTGCGCATTCGATCGAGCAGGGCGTGGGCGTGCGTGCGATCAGCGGCGAGAAGACCGGCTTTTCCTATTCCGACGAGATCAACACCGAGGCGCTGCTGGCTGCGTCGAAGTCGGCTCGTGCCATCGCCCGCGACGGCGCGACGCAATCGTCGCGCTCGTTGGTGCGGGGAGGCGGCCGCAGCCTGTATCCGGCCGAGGATCCGATCGACGGCTACGGTAACGAAGCCAAGGTCGAAGCGCTGCGCCGCATCGACAAGATGCTGCGCGCCGCCGACCCGCGCGTGCAGCAGGTGATGGTGAGCCTGTCCGGCGGCGTCGACACCATCCTGGTTGCGCGCAGCGACGGCGTGCTGGCGGCCGACGTGCGCCCGCTGGTGCGGTTGAACGTGCAGGTCATCGTTGAGCACAACGGCCGCCGCGAGAGTGGATATGCCGGCGGTGGCGGGCGCTACAGTTACGCCGAGCTGCTCGACGGCGACAAGCCCGAAAGGCTGGCCCGCGAAGCGCTGCGCCAGGCGCTGGTGAACCTGGAAGCCATCGATGCGCCGGCCGGCGTGATGCCGGTGGTGCTGGGCAGCGGTTGGCCCGGCGTGCTGCTGCACGAGGCCGTGGGCCACGGCCTGGAGGGCGACTTCAACCGCAAGGGTACGTCCACGTACGCCGGCCGCATGGGCCAGCGCGTGGCATCGCCCGGGGTCACCATCGTCGACGACGGCACGCTGCCGGGACGTCGCGGCTCGCTCAACATTGACGACGAAGGCACGCCGACGCACTGCACGACGCTGATCGAGGACGGCGTGCTGGTCGGCTACATGCAGGACACACTCAATGCGCGCCTGATGGGCATGGCGCCGACGGGCAACGGCCGCCGCGAATCGTTCGCGCACCTGCCGATGCCGCGCATGACCAACACCTACATGCTGGCCGGTCCGCACGATCCTGAAGAGATGATCCGCTCGGTGAAGAAGGGCCTGTACGCAGTGAACTTCGGCGGCGGACAGGTCGACATCACCAGCGGCAAGTACGTGTTCTCGGCGACCGAGGCCTACCTGATCGAGGACGGGAAAATCACCGCGCCGGTCAAGGGCGCGACGTTGATCGGCAACGGCCCGGAGACGATGCAGCGGGTCAAGATGATCGGCCACGACCTGGCCCTCGACGAAGGCGTGGGCGTGTGTGGCAAGGACGGACAGAGCGTACCGGTCGGCGTCGGACAGCCGTCGCTGCTGATCGACCAGATCACCGTGGGCGGCACGCAGGCGTGATCAGGAAACCGGGATCGTGATGATGCGCAGCAGCGTGTTCCGCTTTTGCTCGTCATCCCGGCGAAAGCTGGGATCCATCTTGATCTTTTTGTTCGCAGCAAAGGCAACCGCAAAACGGATCCCAGCGTGCGCTGGGATGGCGACTTCAGGTCTGGTCGTCTTCGAGCGTCTCGTCGCCAGCTTCGCTCGCGGCTTCGGCCGCCGCACCGCCCAGCAGCATCTCGCGCAGCGCCCGGTACAGCTCGCGAGAGGCGCGCGGCGGCTTGTTGCGCTTGCGTTCGTCCAGTGCGCTGCGCACGAGCTGGCGCAGCTGTTGCCGGTCGGCCGTCGGGTATTCATCGAGCAGTTCCGCAAGCGCCGCGTCGCCCTGGTCGAGCAGCCGCTCGCGCCAGGTCTCGATGCGATGCATCGCCGCGACCTCGCGTCGGGCGGCATCGCCGCTTTCATCGAGCGCGTCGCGGATGGCTTCCAGCACCTCGTCGTCCTCGCGGCGCATCTGCTTGGCCAGGTACGCCAGCTGGCGCTTGTGCGCGATGTTCGCGGTGATGCGCTTGCAATCGCGGATGTGCGGCAACAGCGAGTCGGGCACGGGCAGCTTGGCCAGCTGCGCTTCGGTCAGCGACACCAGCTTCTCACCCAAGGCCAGCACCTCCAGCGCTTCGCGCCGGTTCTGGCTACGGCTGGGGCCCAAAAAATCCCCGCTTTCTTCGTCTCTGCCACGCATCGCAAGATTCCCGTATTTCCGATCCAGCGCTGCGAACCCGTTGTCGCGTTCGCCGCGCGGTCGTTACAAAACCACTTTTCCCCGGGCGGCGCCCGGGGAACGACGGTACAAGGATAAGCCATTGAACGTGATCGCTCCTTCCAACGCACCGCAGTACGCGGCTTCCCTCGGCGACAGCCATGCCCGGCTGGACGCGCTGGCCGAGTTGTCGCAGCGCCTGCTGGAACGCTGCCGCGCCCGCGGCGCCAGCCAGGCCGAGGTGTCTTGTTCGGAGGAATCCGGCCTCAACGTCAACGTCCGCATGGGCGAGGTCGAGACCGTCGAATCCACCCGTGACCGTGGTATCGCCGTGACGGTCTATTTCGGCCACCGAAAGGGCAGCGCCAGCACCGCCGACCTGCGCGAGGAAAGCCTCGACGCCACCGTCGAGCAGGCCTGTGCGATCGCGCGCCATACCGAGGACGACGCCGCCGCGGGCCTGGCCGACGCCGGGCTGATGGCCAAGGACATGCGCGAGTTCGACGGCTGGCATCCCTGGATCATCGACGCCGACCGCGCCATCGACCTGGCCCTGGCCTGCGAGCAGGCCGGCCGCGAGTCCGATGCGCGCATCGAGAACTCCGACGGCGCCTCGGTCGGCACCGGGGAGAGCATCGGCGTCTATGCCAACTCGCACGGTTTCATCGGCCGCGAGCGCAGCACGCAGCACAGCCTGGGTTGTGCGCTGATCGCCGGACGCGGCGATGCCATGCAGCGCGACGGCTGGTACAGCATCGGGCTGTCGGCGGACGATCTCGAATCGGCGGCGACGATCGGCCGCAAGGCGGCGCAACGCGCGGCATCGCGCCTGGCGCCGCGACAGATCGCCACGGGCGAGTATCCGGTGTTGTTCTCCAACGAGATGGCGCGCTCGCTGATCGGCCATCTGCTTGGCGCGGTGTCGGGTGGCGCGCTCTATCGCCGGGCCAGCTTCCTGGTCGATGCGGCGGGAACCCGTTTGTTCCCGGACTGGTTCGGCATCGACGAACTGCCGTTCCTGCCGCGCGGCTTCCGTTCCAGTTCGTTCGACGCTGAAGGCGTGGCGACGGTCGAGTCGCCGCTGGTGAAAGACGGCGTGCTGCAGCGATACATCCTCAGCAGCTATTCGGCGCGCAAGCTGGGCCTGACGACCACGGCCAACGCCGGTGGCGTGCATAACCTGCAGGTCGAGGCCAATGCCGGCGATTTCGAATCCATGTTGCGCGGCCTGGGCCGCGGCCTGCTGGTCACCGAGTTGATGGGGCAGGGCGTCAACACCGTCACCGGCGATTACTCGCGCGGCGCGGCGGGTTTCTGGATCGAGGACGGCCGCCTCCAGTATCCGGTCGACGGCATCACCATCGCGGGCAACCTCAAGTCGATGTTCGCTGCCATCGAAGCGGTCGGCAGCGACGTCGATCCGCGTTCGCACGTGCGCACCGGTTCGATCCTGGTCGGGCGGATGACCGTGGCGGGCGAGACCTGACGGCTCCCGGCGCTCGTTCGACGCGTGAGGCGCGAATCCGCGGACCTGAAGCCGGATGCGAGCTTTCGCCGGGATGACGTCAAAGTGGACACCAACCGGCTTCACTTGACCCGGTCATATTTGCGGCCGAGAGTGTCCTGAAACTTCCAAGGAGGTCGTCATGAGCGAGATCAACCAGGCACCCGACAGCGCCAGCGGCGTCCCGGCCGAAGAGCGGCAATGGGCGATGTTCGCGCACCTGTCGGCCATCGTCGGTGCCCTGCTGACGTCCGGCGTCGGCGGCTGGGGCACGTTCCTCGGTCCGCTGATCATCTGGTTGGTCAAGAAGGAGACCATGCCCTTCGTCGACGACCAGGCCAAGGAAGCGCTCAACTTCAACATCACCGTCGCGATCGTGTTCTTCGCGCTGTGGGTGCTGGTGTTCATCACGCTTGGCATCGGCTTCCTCATCGCGATCCCGGCCTGGTGCGTCGTCGGCATCGCATGGCTGGTGTTCGCGATCATCGCGGCGGTCAAGGCCAACGACGGCGTCAGCTACCGTTATCCCTTCACGCTGCGGCTGGTGAAGTAGCCCGGCGCGGGGCAGAAGTCGCGCGCCTTCGCCCGATTACGTTCGCCTGGTCGCGCACCGCAGGCGGAGGCTGTTCGTCGGGTCCGGAGGTGCCGGTAAGTCCACGTTCGCCGAGGCCAACCGCTATCAGCGGTCGCGCTCGATCGCCATGCGGCCAAGCGCAGCCAACGCACCGGCACGTTCGCCGAACGCGGTGATGGCGTCGGACATCGCCGTGCGCAGTTCCTCAAGACGGGCTTGCGAGGCCGCCAGTCCGATCAACGCCGGAAACGTCGCCTTGTCCTGCGCCTGGTCCTTGCCCGCGGTCTTGCCGAGCGTGGCGCTGTCGCCCTCGATGTCCAGGATGTCGTCACGCACCTGGAAGGCCAGGCCCAGCGCCGCGGCGTAGCGGTCCAGGCGCTGCAGGTCGTCGTCGCCGGCATGGCCGCATAGCGCGCCCATGCGCACTGCGGCGCGGATCAGCGCGCCGGTCTTGAGCGCATGCAGGCGCTCGAGTCCAGCGACGGGCAGCGCGCTGCCGTTGCCGGTCGCCGCCAGGTCCAGCGCCTGTCCGCCGCACATGCCCGCGGCGCCGGAAGCCACGGCCAGCGTGCGCAACAGCGCGACGCGGGTGGCGTCGTCGATCTTCGTGTCGGCCAGCACCTCGAAAGCGAGGGACTGCAGCGCATCGCCGGCGAGGATGGCGGTGGCTTCGTCGAACGCGACATGCACGGTCGGCTGGCCGCGACGCAGGGCATCGTCGTCCATGGCCGGCAGGTCGTCGTGGACCAGCGAGTAGGCGTGGATCAGTTCGACCGCGGTCGCCGGTGCGTCCAGCACGTCGTCATCGACGCCGAACAGATGTCCCGTGGCATGCACCAGCAGCGGCCGCATGCGCTTGCCGCCGAGCAGCACGGCGTGGCGCATCGCAGCGTGCAGCGCCTGCGGCGAGGATTGCGGATCGGGCAGGGCCTGCGCGAGTGCCGAGTCGGCGCGCTCGCGCCAGCCAGACAGGAGGTGAGCGGCCTGGAGTTGACCCGTCAAAACCGGGTCAGACATCGCCGGGCGTTTGCGGCGGTAGCGCGGTGAACGCTTCGGCGCTGGCCGGTTCCTGCGGATCGCTGAGCAGGCGCACGCGCAGTTCGGCCTGCTCCAGCGCGGTCTGGCAGCGGCGGTACAGGCCCACGCCGCGTTCGTAGGCGGCCAGCGATTCCTCCAGGCTCATCTCGCCGTGCTCCATCTTCTCGACGAGCTGTTCGAGCGCGTCCAGCGACCGTTCGAAATCGGCGACCGGAGAGGTTTCGTTGTCGGGCTTGCGTGGCATGCGCGAAGTTTGCGACCCCGCCGGCAGGCGGTCAATCGCCCGTGTTGGCGGTTTGAGACGATGGCGCCGGATGCGACGGCCTCCGGATGCGACGGCCTATTGCTCGTCCCAGCGCAACCAGGCTCCGCATTCGCGCAACCAGGCGTCGAAATCGGCCGAGTAGGCCAGGTCGGCGATGGCGAGCAGGCGGCCGTCGGCATCGGACAGCAGCGGCATGCGCTCGCGCACCCAGGGCGGCACGCCGAGGTCCTGCAGCACATGCTTGAGCGAGTGCGAATGGGAACGCCCCGACAACACGATGCGTTCGCCGCCCCGGCGCGCGACGACGATCACGTCCGCGCCGAATCCGCCCATGCCTTCCAGCCTCAGCTGTCCACCTTGCGGCAAGGCCAGTGGCGTGCGGCCATCCCATGCGCATCGCCAGTCCATCGGCAACGGCGGTCGTGCCGTCCCGGCACGCAGCAGGTCGCGCCAACTGCGCACGACCGCCCCTTGCCAGGAGAACTCGGCCTCGGCATCGGCGCGGGCGCCGAGCACGTCGGCTTCGATCTGCGCGATTGCGTGTGCGGGGAGCGGCGGCAGGCCGAGGCGTGCGGTCCAGGTCCTGAGCACGCGGGCACGGCGCGGGGCAGGCAGTGCGGACAGGCGGCTGCGCACCAGGCAGTTCGGATCCGCCGTGCTGACATCGGCGAGCGCCGCGAGATCGGATTCGGCGAGCAGGTCGCCGGCATTGGCGCAGTGCGTGGCCGATTGCGCCAGTGCGGAATGCGCATGCGGCCAGCGCTGCCGTAGCAGCGGCATCACCTGCTGGCGCAGGAAGTTGCGGTCGTACGCGGTGTCGGCATTGCTGGGGTCGTCGATCCAACGCAGGCCATGCGCATGGGCGTACGCGGCCAGCGTGTCGCGACCTTGATCGAGCAGGGGGCGCCAGAGGCGTCCATCGCCAAACCCACGCCAGCGACGCATCGCCGCCAGGCCTTCCGGACCTGACGCGCGCAACGCGCGCAGCAGCAAGGTCTCGGCCTGGTCGTCGCGGTGATGCGCCAATGCCAGCACTTCGTCCGGCGCGAGTATCGCCTCGAACGCGGCATGGCGCGCCGCGCGCGCAGCCGCCTCCAGGCCCTGTCCGCTGCGCTCGACGCTCACCTTCATCACGGTCAGCGGAACGTCCAGCATCTCGCAGGTCCGCCTGCAATGCTCCGCCCACCCATCGGCCTGGGGATGCAGGCCGTGGTGCACGTGCACCGCCCGCAATCTCTGCGCGACGCTGTCGCTGGCCAGAAGATGCAAGAGGACCGTCGAATCCAGGCCGCCGCTGAATCCCACGCACACCGGCGCATCGGGCCGGTCGTGAAGGGCGTGGGACAGTCCGGTGACGTCGACGGTAGCCATGCGCTGATGGTGCCACGGCCATGGAATGCAGCAACCCATTGGTGAGGCTGCGTTGGTGTGACCGGCGGCTCATTATGGATACGTCATCACAAGAGACTCACGCCTTGGCCCGGCTTTTCGACCCTCTACAGCAGCGTTCGCTGACCCTGCGCAACCGACTGGTGGTTTCGCCGATGTGCCAGTACTCGGCGGTCGATGGCGTGCCCAACGACTGGCATCTCGTGCATCTGGGCAGCCGCGCCGTCGGTGGCGCCGCGGTGGTCATTGCCGAGGCCAGCGCCGTCACCGCGCAAGGGCGTATTTCGCCGGCCGATACCGGCTTATGGAACGACCATCAGGCCGAGGCCTGGGCGCGTATCACCTGCTTCATGTCACGCCAGGGAGCGATTCCCGGCGTGCAGTTGGCGCATGCGGGGCGCAAGGCCAGCACCGCGCCGCCGTGGCTGGGCGGAGCTGCGGTTTCCGCGGAGGAAGGCGGCTGGACGCCGGTGGCGCCGTCGGCGCTGGCCTTCAGCGAGACTTCGCCGCTGCCGCATGCGCTCGACGACATCGAGCTGCGCAATGTCATCGACGACTTCGCCAGCGCCGCATGGCGCGCGCTGGCGGCGGGATTCCGCGTGATCGAGCTGCATGCTGCGCATGGCTATCTGCTGCACCAGTTTCTGTCGCCGCTGTCGAACCGTCGCACAGACGCCTTCGGCGGTAGCTTCGACAATCGCATCCGGTTGTTGCTGGAGGTGATCGACGCAGTTCGCAAGGTCTGGCCCGAGCGCCTGCCGCTATGGCTGCGCGTCTCGGCGACCGACTGGGTGGAAGGCGGCTGGGACCTGGAGCAGAGCATCGAGCTGGCGCGCATCGTCGCCGCGCGCGGCATCGACCTGATCGACGTGTCCAGCGGTGGCCTCGTGCCCGGCGCGAAGATTCCGGTGCAGCCGGGCTACCAGGTGCCATTTTCGGCGCGCATCCGCCGCGAGGCCGGCATCGCCACCGGCGCCGTCGGCCTGATCACCGAGCCGCATCACGCGCAGGCGGTGATCGATCGCGACGAAGCGGACGTGGTGCTGCTTGCGCGCGAACTGCTGCGCGATCCGTATTTTCCGCGTCGCGCCGCGCAGGAACTGGAGGGCGATCTACACGCGCCCGAGCAATACCTGCGCGCGTGGTGAACCTGTCGTTAGCCCCTCTCCCGACTGAGGGAGAGGGGTGGGTGAGGGTGCCGCCTTACGCCGCCTCGTACGCGCCGTAGCTGCGCAGCCTGCGGTAGCGGCGCTCCAGCAGGTCCTCGGTGGACATCGTTTCAAGCGCCGCCAGTTCGTTGAGCAGCACCGCCTTCAGTCGCGTGCCCATCTGCTTGGGATTGCGGTGCGCGCCGCCGATCGGTTCACGCACGAGCTTGTCGATCAGGCCCAGTTCGAGCAGGCGCTTGGCGGTCAGGCCGAGCTGCTCGGCGGCATCCTTGGCCTTGTCCGAGGACTTCCACAGGATCGAAGCGCAGCCTTCCGGCGAGATCACCGAGTAGGTGCTGTATTCAAGCATCAGCGTGCGGTCGCCCACGCCGATCGCCAGCGCGCCGCCGGAGCCGCCTTCGCCGATCACGGTGCAGATCACCGGGATTTTCAGCTCGCTCATTTCCAGCAGGTTGCGCGCGATCGCCTCGGACTGGCCGCGTTCCTCGGCGCCGACACCCGGATAGGCGCCGGGCGTGTCGATGAAAGTCAGCAGCGGCAGCTTGAAACGCTCGGCCAGCTTCATCAGGCGCAGCGCCTTGCGGTAGCCCTCCGGACGCGGCATGCCGAAGTTGCGCTTGATCTTGCTCTTGGTATCGCGGCCCTTCTGATGGCCGATGATGACCACGCTGCGGCCATTGATGCGGCCCAGGCCGCCGACGATGGCGGCGTCGTCCGAGTACGCGCGGTCGCCGGCCAACTCCTGGAACTCGTCGCAGATGATGCGGATGTAGTCGAGTGTGTACGGACGCGCCGGGTGACGCGCCAGTTGCGAGACCTGCCAGGGGCTCAGGTCGCGGAAGATCTGGGCGGTGCGTATGCGCAACTTGTCCTGCAGCGCATGCACTTCGGCGTCCACGTCCACGGCCGGCGCGTTGCTGGCGTGGCGCAGTTCCTGGATCTTGGCTTCCAGGTCGGCAATGGGCTGCTCGAAATCGAGGTAGTTCGGATTCATGCGGGGGCCAAGGGCCGTAAAAGGCACAGTCTAGCCGAGGCAGGGCAACCGTACCGAGACGTGTGGCGATCGTGGGCGAGTGGCGTGCCCCATCGGACGCAATCGGGTCCGAAACCGCATTGAAAACGACTTCATCGCGCCGATCCGCCGATTACGCGCGGCTGCGTGCTTGAATCGCCAGGAAATCGCCTGGGGGACGTGCATGCCGATGGGAGTCGCGGGGAAGTGGACGGGGGGCGTAGCGGCCGTGGTCGCGCTGCTTTCGGCGGCGGGCATCGCGCCGGCCCAGGCGCAGGGCTGGCGGCACGTGGGGGATGTCGACCGTGTCGAGGTGCTGGCTGACGGTGTGGTGGTCTCGTCCGGGGCCGCCCGGGTTCGCGTCAGCGCCTTTGCGGACGGCGTGTTCCGGGTCCAGTTGGCCCCCACCGGCGCTTTTGACGGCGATGCATCCTGGGCGGTGGTGCAGCCGGCCGCGCCTGCGAAGGTGTCGGTGGATGACCGTCGCGACGCGGTAGCCGTCAGCAGCGGGGACATCGTCGCGACCGTGCGCAAATCGCCGCTGCGTGTCGAGTTCGCCGATCGCTCCGGGCGCGTCCTGCTGGCCGATGCACCCGACGCGCCGATGGCGTGGGCCGACACCGCCCACGGTCCGCGCGTGCGCAGTTGGAAGGCGATGCCGGCCGACGAGCATTACTACGGACTGGGCGACAAAGCCGGTCCGCTGGATCGCCGCGGGCGCGCCTTCACGATGTGGAACACCGACGCCTACGCCTGGCAGGGCCATACCGATCCGCTCTACAAGTCGATCCCGTTCTTCATCGGCCTGCGCCAAGGCACGGCGTACGGCGTGTTCTTCGACAACACGCACCGCAGCAGCTTCGATTTCGGCAAGGAGTCCGAGGGGAGTTTCTCCTTTGGCGCCGAAGGCGGCGAACTCGACTACTACTTCATCGCCGGGCCGCAGCCGGCGCGCGTGCTGGAGCGCTACACCGCGCTGACCGGACGCACGCCGTTGCCGCCGATGTGGGCGTTGGGCTTCCAGCAGTCGCGCTACAGCTACACGCCCGAAGCGCGCGTCCGCGAAGTCGCGTCGATGCTTCGCAAGGAGCGCATTCCGGCCGACGCGATCTACCTGGATATCGACTACCAGGATGGCTACGCGCCATTCACCGTCGACCGCAAGGCATTCCCGGACTTCGAGCGTATGATCGCCGACCTGCGCGCGCAGGGTTTGCGCACGGTGCTGATCACGGACCTGCACATCAAGCACGGCTCCGATGGCAATG
Organism: Lysobacter sp.; assembly: GCA_036525015.1. GTDB lineage: Bacteria > Pseudomonadota > Gammaproteobacteria > Xanthomonadales > Xanthomonadaceae > Lysobacter_J. The sequence continues at coordinate 1,286 of DATDBD010000207.1, read as the reverse complement.
GCCGCGGGAATGGCTATGCCCCATTCGATTCCGGCTTGCGCGAGGACGCCTTCATCCGCAATCCCGACGGCACGCTCTACATCGGCCCGGTGTGGCCGGGCGACAGCGTGTTCCCGGACTTCACGCTGAGCCGCGTGCGCGACTGGTGGGGCGGGTTGTACCGCGACTTCGTGTCGATGGGCGCGGCCGGCTACTGGAACGACATGAACGAGCCCTCGGTGTTCCGCGTGCCGGGCAACACGATGTCGCTGGATGCCGTGCACCGCCTGGACGATGGCGGCAAGCGCGACCATCGCGCCATCCACAACGTCTACGGCATGCTCAATGCGCGGGCGACCTACGAGGGGCTGCTGAAACTGCAACCGGACCAGCGCCCGTTCGTGCTCACGCGCGCTGCCTACGCCGGCACGCAGCGCTATGCAGCGACGTGGACCGGCGACAACACCGCCAGTTGGCACCACCTGGCGCAGAGCACGCCGAACCTGCTGAGCCTGGGACTGTCGGGCTATGCGATGGCCGGCGACGACATCGGCGGTTTCATCGGCTCGCCGCCGCCGGACCTGCTGACGCGCTGGTTCCAGTTGGGCGCGTTCAACCCCGTGTTCCGCAACCACGCCGCCACCGACACCCGTGGGCACGAGGCCTGGGTGGACGGACCGGCACATGAGGCGCTGCGCCGCCAGGCGATCGAACAGCGCTATCGCCTGATGCCGTACCTCTACACGGCGACCGAGGAAAACGCTCGTACCGGATTGCCGATCATGCGACCGGTGTTCCTGCAGTATCCGCACGCAGAGAGCTTCTATGGCAACGACCGCGACTTCCTGTTCGGTGCCGACCTGTTCGTGGCGCCGGTCGCCAGCGAGTCGCTCGATGCGCATGCCGTGTCGCTCCCGCCGGGGCATTGGTACGAGTTCGGTACCTCGCACCGTCATGCAACACCGAAAGAACCGCTTAAGCTCGATCCGCGCCCGGACACCGTGCCGCTTTACGCGCGTGCCGGCGCGATCGTGCCGATGCAACCGCTGGTGCAGCACACCGGCGAACAGCCGGTCGGACCGCTGCAGTTGCAGGTCTACCTGCCGGCGACCGGCGAGGATGGGTGCGCCGGCTCGCTGTATCAGGACGATGGCATCAGCGAGGCGTTCCGCCAGGGAGCGTTCCTTCGTATCGGCTACGCCTGCGAGGTGTCACGGCGTGGTGCGGCGATCAACGCGCACGTCGCGCACGATGCTTATGCGCCATGGTGGCGCGATGTCGAACTGACGTTGTTCGGTGTCGAGCGC
>DATDBD010000206.1:0-3545 GCA_036525015.1 Lysobacter sp. | reverse complement strand
CGATGGTCAGATCGAAGTTCTTGTCGCCGAGGTGTTTCTTGATCAGCACGTCCTCGCCATCGTCGACCTCGATGCGGTAGCTGTCGCCGAGCTTGGCACGCAACTGGTCGCGGATGAGGCTGGCAACGCGGTTCTCGCCGGCATCCTTCGGAATGGCGACGCTGACGTCGATCGCCTCGCCGTCAACGGGTGCGATGTGAAACACCACGACGCCATCGCTGTCGGCGGCGCTGCTGACCTGGATACGCCATTTGTTCGATGGGGCCGCGATAGCGGCGCCGGCCACCAGCACGAGCAGCCAGGCAACGGCCTTGAGGTTCTTGATCCAGCGGGATTCGAGCACTGCCATGGGGGTCCCCTCCTGAAGTCGGTCCAGGCCGGCAGGCCCGGTACCCCGACATCGTCGGATCAGTCCTGTGAACGCTTCGTCGGCTCCTTGGCCTTTACGGCAAAGTCCGAAACGCGCCACAGATACATGCTTGCGTAGGTACGGTATGGCCCCCAGCGCTCGCCGCTGGCCGCCAGTTCCTTGGGCGTGGGCATCGCCTCGAGCTTGTCGACGATCTGCGCGCCCTTGCGTACGCCCAGGTCGTCCACGGGCAGCACGTCCGGCCGGCCCAGGCGGAACATCAGCATCATCTCCACCGTCCAGCGGCCGATGCCGCGCACCGGCACCAGCGCGGCGATGATCGCGTCGTTGTCCATCGTGCTCATGCGGCGCAAGTCGGGGATCTCGCCGCGCGATTCGCGCAGCGCCAGGTCGCGCAGGGCCAGCAGTTTGTTGCCGGACACGCCGCAGGCGCGGATCGTGGCGTCGTCGCAGCGCCCGAGCGTGTCGCAATGGAACCGGTCGCTGTCGATCGCCGCCTCGACCCGCGCAACGATCGTCGCCGCGGCATTTCCGCTGAGCTGCTGGTAGAGGATGGCCCGCGCCAGCGCATCGACCGGATCGAAAGTTTTGCGCCACCGCGGATCGGCAGCGATCGGCCCGATCCTCTTCATCCACGCGGCGAGCTTGCGGTCGCGCCTGGCCAGATGCGCGTACGCGGCCTGCGTATCGAATCCGCGGGCGTGGCGCGGCATGTCAGCGCCTCAGGGCATCGGCCGCATAAAGCAGCCAGGCCAGGATCATCAGGCTGCCGCCGCTCGGCGCCAGTCCGGTAGAAGTGCCGAGGAATACCGCTGTGACCAGGCTGCCCGAAAACAGCAGCACGCCGGCCAGCATCAGCATCAGGGCAAGGCGTCCCAACCGCCGCGATGCCTGCGGTGCCAGCGCGGCCAGGGCGACGCCATGACCAAATCCAAACAGCGCGGCGTGCAGCAGGCACCCCTGCTCGGGACCCGACGCGCCGTGCGCGGCGTAGGCGGCCAGTGCGACGGCCGCAGCGGCCAGCACCGCGCCGGCGGCGGCGAGAAGGCGAACAACGAAAGCGGATGAAACCTGGACCATGCGTTGGCACCGGTGTGGCGGACCGGCGACACCTTAGCAGGCACCTGCGCATGCAGCGCGATCAAAAAAAACGCGCCGCGGAATCCGCGGCGCGTTCGTATTTCAACAGCGATGGACGCAGGGTTACTTCAGAACCCAGTACACGTCGTACTCGCCTTCCTCGGTGAAGCCCTTGTCGATGCCGCCCTTCCACGACTCGTACGGACGCTCGATGGTCTCGTAGCCGTGGGTCAGCGACCAGGCACGCAGGGCGTCACGGATCTTCGACAGGTTGGCCATGTGGCCGCGGAACGGCACCATCGCCACCTTGGCCGGCTCCTTGAACTCGGCAGTGACCGGGCCTTCCAGCTTGATGTCCAGCTTCGTCGCCGGACCCGTCGCACCGATCTTGCGGACCGGCTGGGTCACGTCGAACGAATAGGTTTCCGAACCGAACTCGTTGGTGACGATGCGCACCGGACCTGCGGCTTCCAGGCCGTTCGCGGCCATGACCTTGGTGATCCACTGCATGTTGTTGTTCATGGTCTGCTGAACTTTCTCGTTGTTGCGCTCGACGGCAGCAGTCACGATCAGCAGGTTCTCGGCCGGACGATCTACCGCCTTCGGCGCCATCGACGGATCGTCCTTGCTCATCTCGGCGTAGTCGTAGTTCGGCACCGTGGCGAGCATGTTGGACAGACGCGACAGGCCCATCTTGATGTCTTCGCCGACGCTGCTGCTGACGTACATGCCGGCGTAGCGACCGATCAGGTTCCAGCCATAGTCGACGTCGTAGGTCTGGGTGATCTCGACGTTACGACCCATGCGGCCGGTCGGCTTCAGGATGAAGGCCGTGCGCTTGTTCTTGCCCGGCTCGATGTCGGTCAGCGCATATTCCACGCGCTTGCCCGGGTCGGTCTTGGTGAGCTCCCAACTACCCTGACGCAGGCCACGTTCCTGCGAGTCGTAGTCCAGGCGCGCGCCCACGCCGGATTCCGGGCCCGACAGCTTCAGCTGCATCTTCGGGTCCTTGAGCACCAGCGGGTTCCAGTCCGGGAAGCGGCGCAGGCTGTTCAAGGTGTCGTACACGATCGTCAGCTTCCGGTTGGTCTCAACCGAATGCGACAGGTGGCGGTTGTCAGGCAGCAGCACGCCCACAATCAGGAACAGCGCGGCGACGATCGCCAGGGAAATCAAAATTTCGATCAGACGGGTCATTCAGGGTTCTCCAGGGCCGTGATCCGGCTCGGGCCGGGGCGCAGACCGGCAATCGTAGCAAGGAAGCTTTGCGGAGCGTAGCGGTCTATTCACGTGGACCACGAAGTCACAGACAACCGGACACCGAAGGCCCGGGAATCTGAGGGTGAGCGAGCCAGTCGGAAGGCAAACAGCCAAGTCCGGCACAAAGCGCCCGCATCCGCGCTCCGGGCACCTTTGGGACCAAGGACAGCCTGCCCCTGCTGCAGGAGAAGGGAGTCAGGAAGCCTTCCCGCCGCGGAGCGGGGAATCAAGACGCCTTTCCGCCCGCGAAGCAGCGATCAAGGAGCCCCTATCCCGGCTGCGAGAGTTGGGGTTCGGATACCTTTCTCCCGCGAGCGGGAAAAGTGATTTTTTCATCGGCCCGTCAGACCAACTGAGCTCGAACGCCCTTGAGCACGGCTCGCGTGCGGTCACGCACGCCTAGCTTGGACATGAGCGGGCGCCGCTTGCGACCACCGGCTCGCGCGCCCGCGAACGCCCGGCGCACTGCGCCGGGCGGGGCATCCAGTCGGTCAGACGAGCTGCAACTCGAACGCCTTGAGCACGGCCCGCGTGCGGTCACGCACGCCTAGCTTGGACAGGATGTTGGACACGTGGTTCTTGATCGTGCCCTCGGCCACGCCCAGCGAGTTGGCGATTTCCTTGTTGGAAAAGCCACCGGCCATCAGGCGCAGGATCTCGGTCTCACGCTCGGTCAGCGGGTCCGGACGATCCTGGCTGACGAATTCGTTGCGCATGTGCTCCAGCCCGGACAGCAACCGCTGGGTCACCGCCGGCTGCACCAGCGAGCCGCCTTGGGACACGGTCTGGATGGCGCCCACCAGTTGCTCCAGCGACACGTCCTTCAGCAGGTAGC
>DATDBD010000205.1:0-3359 GCA_036525015.1 Lysobacter sp. | reverse complement strand
GCGATGGACGATGCCCGCCGTGGCGAATACCTGCAGTGGGTCTTGAACCTGGCCAACACGCTGCAATCGCCGTTGCGCCTGTGGTGGTATCCGCAGGACATCGACGAGGCGCATGCCGACACCATCAAAGACGGCGCGCGCCGGCGCATCGAAGCGACCTGGGACCGTCTCGACGCGCACCTGGCGGCCCATGGTCCGTACCTGCTTGGCGAACGCGTGAGCGCGGCGGATTTCTACCTGACCATGCTGATGCGCTGGACGCGCAGCATGCCGCGGCCCGGCCATGAGTGGCCGCACCTGGCAGCGCTGGCGCAGCGGATGAAGGCGCGCCCGTCGTTCAAGACCCTCTACGAGCGCGAGGGGCTGACCGAATGGGCATGATCCACATTCGTCGGCACCGTGCGGCGCGGGTGGCTGCATGTTTGTTGCTTTCGCTGCTGGCCACTGGCTGCAACGAGATCAAGGACATCGGCGAGGAGCTGGGCTGGATCAAACGGGAGGAGGCCAGAACCCTGCCGGTCGAAGCCACTTCGCTGGCGTCGCACTGGATTCCCGCGGACAGCGCCGTTGATGCAGCCAGCCAGGCACGCTGGAGCGAACGCTGGTGGCAGTGGGTGGGGCAGTTTTCCGACCAGGCGCCATACCTGGACGTGGACGGAAGTCGTTGCGCCCAGCATCAGGGGCAGGGACCGGTCTGGTTCCTGGCGGGCACCGACGGCAATTTCGACGCCGTGCGCGACTGTCGCATCCCGGCAGGCAAGCATCTGTTCGTGCCGCTGATCACCTGGGTGGTCACGCATGATCTACCCAACGATGGAATGTCGTGCGTCGACAAACAGGCCCGGGCCAAGCGGTTTGCCGATCACGTGGTTTCGGGGCTGGTCCTGCTCGATGGTCGCCCGGTCGGCGAACTGCAGCGCATGCGCGTGGCCAGCGGCGACTGTTTCGCTTCTCCCGACGGCTTGTCCGGTGCGAGCGACGGCTACTGGCTGATGTTGAAGCCGCTGCCGCCTGGCAAGCACCAGCTCGCCGTCGCCGCCACGTTCCGCGATGGCCCGCGCCAGACGATGCAAAACTTTCGCTACGAACTCGAAGTGGTTGGCGAACCCGGTGACGTGGCGGGCGCTGTCCAGTAGGAAGTTTTTGGCCGCCGCCCGGGCCGTGCCGGGTGGCGTCAAGCCTTCGCTTGTCGTTCGCCGCTTGCTACTCTCGCCGACGAGCCGAGCGTGCCTGCGCTGCTTTTCCGCCCGGATTGGGGTACGACGCCGTCGCGCCCGGTGACCCATGACGGTCGTGCCGTCCGCGAATGGATTCGATCAGACCCACACGCCCACAGGCGTTCGCCCCAAGGTAGAACCGGATGACGACCCAAGCCAGCGCGATTCCCGCCGAGAGCGCCGCCAAGCTTCCGCGCCAGATTCCTTACATCATCGGCAACGAAGGCTGCGAACGGTTCAGCTTCTACGGGATGCGCAACATCCTGACCCCGTTTCTGGTCAGCACGTTGCTGCTGTACGCCCCCGAGGCCGAGCGCGCCGGCATCGCCAAGGAGGTCTTCCACAGCTTCGTCATCGGCGTGTACTTCTTCCCGCTGCTGGGCGGCTGGCTGTCGGACCGGTTCTTCGGCAAGTACAAGACGGTGCTGTGGTTCTCGCTGATCTACTGCGCCGGCCACGCCTGTCTGGCGTACTTCGAGGACAACCGCAGCGGCTTCTATACGGGACTTTTCCTGATCGCGCTGGGGTCGGGCGGTATCAAACCGCTGGTGGTGTCCTTCGTCGGCGACCAGTTCGACCAGACCAACAAGCACCTGGCCAAGGTCGTCTTCGATGCCTTCTACTGGATCATCAACTTCGGCTCGTTCTTCGCCTCGCTGCTGATGCCGATCTTCCTGCGCAGCTACGGTCCGGCCGTGGCGTTCGGCATTCCCGGCATCTTGATGTTCATCGCCACCTTCATCTTCTGGCTGGGGCGCAAGCAGTACGTCAACGTACCGCCGACCAAGACCAATCCGGATTCGTTCCTGCATGTGGCCCGCACCGCGTTGCTGGCGCACGCGCCGGGGCAGGGGCGTCCGGGACTGATCGTCGCCGCCCTCGGTGGCGTGCTGGCGATCGGCGCGCTGCTGCTGATTCCCAAGCTCGGTTTCGTGATCTGCGCGTGCATGGCGCTGGGCCTGGTCATCGCCTTTGGCGGCGTCGGCGCGTCGATGCAGCTCGACCGCGCCCGCGGCAAGCATCCGGACCAGGCGGTCGACGGCGTGCGGGCGGTGCTGCGCATCCTGATCGTGTTCGCGCTGACCACGCCGTTCTGGTCGCTGTTCGACCAGAAGGCCTCGACCTGGATCCTGCAGGGCAACGAGATGGTCATGCCGCACGAGTCGTGGTGGTGGCCGAGTTGGCTGGTCAAGGACGCCGCGCAGATGCAGGCGCTGAACCCCGCGCTGGTGATGCTGCTGATCCCGTTCAACAACCTGGTGCTGTACCCGGCGCTGCGCAAGTTCGGCTTCAACCCGACCGCGCTGCGTCGCATGGGGTTCGGCATCGCGTTCTCTGGCTTGGCGTGGATCGTCGCGGGCATCATCCAGCTCTACATCGACGGCGGCGATCCGGTGTCGCTGGTCTGGCAGACCCTGCCGTACGCGCTGCTTACGTTCGGTGAGGTGCTGGTTTCGGCGACAGCGTTGGAGTTCGCCTACAGCCAGGCACCGCAGGCGATGAAGGGCGTGATCATGGCGTTCTGGTACCTGGCCAGCACCTTCGGCAGCCTGTGGGTGCTGCTGACCAATGCCGGGGTGCGCAACGAAGCGGTGATCTCGCACATCGCCAGCACCGGGCTCAGCGAGAACGCGTTCCTGATGTTCTTCTTCGCCGGCTTCGCGTTCCTGGCCGCGGCGGCGTTCGCCCTGTATGCGCGGACCTATCCGATGCAGGACAACTACCGTGCCGCATGAACATCGCGCCACCTGAGCGCTGCTTTACATCGCCTTGCCCGAACCCGACTGACTTCCGATCCCTGCCTGGATGCTGACCTTCACCCTCATCGCCGCGACCGTACTGGTGTCGTGGCTGGCCTTCGAGCGCCCGGCGCTTCTCAACCGGTTGATCCTGTGGCCGCCGGCAATCGAGCGCAACAAGCAGTACGACCGCCTGCTGACCCATGGCTTCATCCACGCCGACTGGTCGCACCTGCTGTTCAACATGATCACGCTGTATTTCTTCGGCCGCGTGATCGAACGGGAGATCAGCACGGTGATCGGGCCGATCGGGTTCGTGCTGTTTTATCTGTCAGCGATAGTCATTGCGATCCTGCCGACCTACCTGCGGCATCGCCACGATCCGCATTACCGCAGCCTGGGT
>DATDBD010000204.1:0-3825 GCA_036525015.1 Lysobacter sp. | reverse complement strand
GTCGTTCCAGTAGATCAGGCGACCGTCCTGGCCCACCGCCGTCGGCGCGCCGAGGTTCAGCTGCTGGTAGTAGATGGCGTCCTTCACCGAGGTCAGGACCAACTCGGTCGATGCGACCACGCCCCACAACGGCAGCTCGGTATCGAACGCCAGGTTGGCCTTCCACACCGACGGCTGTACGAGGTCGTTGTCGAGGAAGTCCACCGACTGGGTGCCGGGCACGCCGCCCGTCTGCGCGACCGGCAGCTGGCCGTTCGGATCAGGCGAGAACAGGTTGGTACCGTTGGAATCGAGGAAGTCGGTGTACGTCAGGCCGTTGTTGGCATACGGGTTGGCCAGCCACACCGTCGCCGCCGCGCCCTTGAACAGGCCGACACCGCCGCGCACCTGGGTCGGACGCTCGGTGTCGTAGGTGTAGTTGAAACCGAAGCGCGGCGACCACAAGTCGCTGCCATCGATGGTGTTGTCGTTGCGCACGCCGAACGCCGACGAAGCCGCGGCGTTGAAGGGCGGCTTGTCATCGACGATCGAGCGGTCGTAACGCAGGCCATAGGTCAGCGTCAGGTTCTCGTTGACCGCCCAGCTGTCCTGCAGGAACAAGCCGAGATTCTTCTGGGTGAATACCGCGGCCATGGCATCCAGGTCGCCGCCAGCCGGATAGAACAGCTGGTAGCGGCTCGAGATGCCGGCCTGGTAGGACTGCGCACAGCTGTCCGGGACGACCTGGCCGACCACGGGAGCGTTGATGCAGTTGAAGGTGTAGACGCCGTTCTCGCGACGGCCGATCAGGGTGTAGACCTCGTTGGACTCGTAGTCGGCGCCGAACTTGACGGTGTGGTCGCCGAGGAACAGGTTGCCGGCGAAGAACGCGTTCCAGGTCTGCGTCTCGAGGACGTTGGCGTGGGTGTTCTCTTCGGTACCGAAGTTCAGCGTGTTGTTGCCGATGCGGATCGCGATGGCCGGCAGGTCAGCCAGCGGATTGCGAACGGCCGAGTAGTCGCGGTACGAGACCTTGGCTTCGGTCGAGAAGGTGTCGGTCCAGTCGCTGAACAACTGCGCGGTGTACGTCTCCAGATTGAAGTCGCGCACGTAGTGGTAGGTGTTCAATGCCAGCGACGAGTTGCTGAAACCCTGCAGGAACGGCGTGTTCTGCTCGGTCTTGCCGTAGCGGAAGCTGGCGCGCTGCGAATCGGTGATGTTCCAGTCCAGCTTGATGCCGAACTCCTCGCTCTCGGTGTCCAGCGAGGGCTTTTCGAGCGTGCCCGGATCGAAGCCCTTGGCCTGCGACAGCGCGATCACGCGGTCGATCTGAGCCTGGGTGATACCGACGATGTTGCTCTCGCCCGACCCGATCGGACCAAAGCCCGAGTTGCCGGTGAACAGGCCCTTGCCGGTGTAGTTCTCGTAGTTGACGAAGAAGAACAGCTTGTCCTTGAGCAGCGGGCCGCCGAAGGTCGCGCCGTAGGTCTGCTCGTTGTCGAACAGCGCCGGGCGGATGTCGTTCTGGTTCTTGCCCGACCAGTCGTTCTCGCGGTAGATGCCGTAGACCGAGCCGTGGAACTCATTGGTACCCGACTTGGTGACCGCGTTGATCACGCCGCCGGTGCCGCCGGAGATCGTGACGTCGTAGTTGGCTACGTCGACCGCAATCTCGTCGATGATGTCGATCGAGAACGGCGGGCGCGGCGTCGGCAGGCTGTTGGATTCCAGGCCGAAGGAGTCGGCGCTGCTGACACCGTCGACGCGGATGACGTTGAAGCGCGGGTTCTGGCCGCCGACCGAGATTTCGTTACGGGCCTTGTCGCTCTGCACCACGCGCGGATCCAGGCGCGCGAAGTCCTGGATGTTGCGGTTGATCGACGGCATCGTCTCGATCTGCTCGCGGGTCACGGTGGTGCCGGCGCCCATCTTGGTCGCGCTGAACACTTCCGAGCCGCCGTAGGAGATCGCCTGCACCGACTCCAGCGTGGTGACGCTGCTGCCGGCCACGGTCACGTCGACCTGGTTGACCTTGTCCAGGTTGAGGAAGACGCCTTCCTGGCTGCCGGCGCCTGCACCGGTGGTGGTGGTGATCGTGTACGGACCGCCGACGCGCAGGCCGCGGGCGTTGTAGCGGCCGTCTTCGCCGGTCACGGCGCGGCTGACCGTGCCCGATTCGGTGTGGGTGATGACGACTTCGGCGCCGACCACCGGCTGGCCGTCTGCGCCGACGACGCGACCGGCGATACCGGCGGACGTGGCCTGGGCAAATACAGGAGCGGCAGCAAGAGCGGCAAGCAGGCCAAGCGTGAGCTTGGACAACCGGACACGGTTCGGGTGGGTCATTACATTGGCCTCAATACGTAAAAAATCGTGGCAGTAGAAGGACGGGCGCCATGTGGGTCTGGCGTCTCTCGCGGACACATTCGGAAAACCCCTGACCCGGCGGCGGGCACCCCTGCCGGGTTAACGGCAGTTTAACAGGCTAGGACGGGGTTGTTACAGAGGCGTGACGAGCGTCAAAAAAAGTCGTTAAACGCCGCGGGCCGTCAGGGGGGCGCGATCTGCAGGTAAGTCCCCAGGCCGTCGAGGAACATCTGGACGGAAATGGCCACCAGCAGCATGCCCATCAGCCGCTCGATCGCGGTCAGGGCGCGGATGCCCAGCAGCTTGTAGAGCATCGTCGCCGAGAACAGGATCGCGGCGGTCGCGCCCCAGGCGATCAGCAACGCCAGGCTCCACTCGCCCAGACGCTCGGGCTCGTTGCTGCCCATCAGCATCACCGCGGCCATGCCCGAGGGACCGGCCACCAGCGGGATGGCCATCGGCACGATGAAGGGCTCGCCGTCCGGGATCTCGCCCATCAGCCCTTCCGGCGACGGGAAGATCATGCGAATGCCGATCAGGAACAGCACGATGCCGCCGGCGATCGACACCGACTCCTGCCGCAGGTGCATCACTTCCAGGGCGTACTTGCCGCCCCACAGGAACATCATCAGTACCGCCAGCGCGATCAGCAGCTCGCGGGCCAGCACGACGCGCTGTCGCTTCGGCGGCAGGCCGCGCAACAGGCTGAGGAAGACCGGGACATTGCCGAGCGGGTCGAGGATCAGGAACAGCAGCAACGCTGCCGAAGCAATTGTCATGGGTGTGCCGTCATGACAAGGGGTTCCACACCTGTCCGCGATGGCCCGCGCCGGCCGGAGACAGCAATGCCACGCAGGCGTCGGCGTACACCGACGGATCGACGGCGGCGCGATCGTTCTCTTCGACGTAGGCTTTGGCACGCAACGGCGTGCGCATCGGGCCGGGCTGCAGGCCGGCGACGCGGACCCGCGAGTTGGCGAGTTCGGCGTGCAGCATCCCGACCAGGCTGGCCAGGCCGTGCTTGGCGACCCCGTAGCCACCCCAGTAGGCGCCTCCCACCCGCGCCGGGTCGTCGAGGACGAACACCAGCGCGGCGTCTTCGGCCTTGCCGAGCAAAGGCAGGCACGCCTGTGTCAGCCACCACGGAGCCGTCAGGTTGACGTGGATTGCCCGTGCGAACGCGGCCGGGTCGGTTTGCGCCAGCGGCGTCAGTCCGGCGAAATCCGCGGCGCAATGCAGCACGCCATCGAGGCGCCCCACCTCGCCTTGCAGGCGCTCGGCCAATTCGGCGTAGTCGTCGGGCGAGGCGCCTTCGAGGTCGAGCGGGTACATCAGCGGCTCCGGCCCGAACTGGGCGACGGCGTCATAGATGCGATTGAGCTTGGGCAGCTTGCGGCCGAGCAGCACCACCGTGGCCCCGGCACGCGCACAGGCCTGGGCCGCGGCACTGCCGAGCCCTCCGTGCGCACCGGTCACGAG
>DATDBD010000203.1:0-3506 GCA_036525015.1 Lysobacter sp. | reverse complement strand
CACCAAACCGCAGCTGTCGTTCTGGCAGATCTGGAACATGTGCTTCGGCTTCCTCGGCATCCAGTTCGGATTCGCCCTGCAGAACGCCAACGTCAGCCGCATCTTCCAGACGCTGGGCGCGAGCATGGACGACATCCCGGTGCTGTGGATCGCCGCGCCGCTGACCGGCCTGATCGTGCAGCCGATTGTCGGCTACATGTCCGACCGCACCTGGACCCGGTTGGGTCGACGCCGCCCGTACTTCCTGGTCGGTGCGGTGCTGGCCACGCTGGCGCTGTTCGCGATGCCGAACTCGCCGACGCTGTGGATCGCGGCCGGCCTGCTGTGGGTGCTCGACGCCTCGATCAACATTTCGATGGAACCGTTCCGCGCTTTCGTGGGCGACCAGCTGCCGACGCAGCAGCGCGCCTCCGGCTACTCGATGCAGAGCTTCTTTATCGGCGTGGGCTCGGTGATCGCCAGCCTGCTGCCGTGGCTGCTCGCCAAGGCGGGCGTCGGCAACACCGCCGGTCCTGGCGAAGTGCCCGATACGGTGCGTTACGCGTTCTATTTCGGCGGCGCCGTGCTGCTGGCCGCGGTCGGCTGGACCGTGCTGCGCACGCGCGAGTACCCGCCGGAAACGCTGCGCGCACACGACACCCTGCCGCGTGCGCCGCAGCGTCCGCTTGACGTGGTGCGTGCACGCCGCAACGGCCTGGTGTGGCTGGCGATCGGCGCCGTCAGTGCATTTGCGGTGCTGCAGTTCGGCCTCGACAAGCAGCTGTACATCCTGGCCGGCCTGCTGGCGGCGTACGGCCTGGCGCTGATCCTGGTCGGCTGGACCCGTCGCGACAGCGCGTTCGCCCACATCATCACCGACCTGCACGACATGCCCGCGGAGATGCGCAAGCTGGCGGTGGTGCAGTTCTTCTCCTGGTTCGCGTTGTTCGCGATGTGGATCTACACGACCGCGGCGGTCACCGCAGTGCATTTCGGCAGCACCGATACCTCGTCGGTCGCCTACAACGACGGCGCGAACTGGGTCGGCGTGCTGTTTGCCGCCTACAACGGCTTCGCTGCGCTGGCGGCGATCGTGATCCCGTGGATGGTGCGGCGCATCGGCCTGCGCATGAGTCACCTGGTCAACGCCACGCTCGGCGGCCTGGGCCTGCTGTCGTTCCTGCTGATCCGCGACCCGCAATGGCTGCTGCTGTCGATGGTCGGCGTCGGCTTCGCCTGGGCCTCGATCCTGTCGCTGCCGTACGCCCTGCTGTCCGACAGCGTGCCAGCGGAGAAAATGGGTGTGTTCATGGGCATCTTCAACTTCTTCATCGTGATCCCGCAGCTGGTCGCGGCCAGCCTGCTCGGCTTCCTGCTGAAGACCTTCTTCGGCGGCCAGCCGATCCAGGCGTTGGCGATCGGCGGCATCAGCCTGATCGTCGCCGGTCTGTGCGTGCTGCGCGTGCGCGAACCAGGCGCGGCGGTGGCGACCGCAACGACGGCGCACTGACGATGGGCTCGATACGAATGGACCGCAAGCCCATGACGCGCGCGATCCGCATGCTGCTGCCTGCGCTGACCGTTACGGCGTTGACCGCCTGCGCCCACGGCGCCGCGACGTCGTCGAAGCCGCTGGACGTGTACGGCACCACCGAGCCGTTCGCCAGCGAAGCGGTGTACTTCGTGGTGACCGACCGTTTCGTCAATGGCGACACGTCCAACGATCAGCGCGAGCAGGGCGGGCCGGACCCGGCCCGGCGCACGTTCGATCGCCGCATCCCGGGGCCGAACGGCGAGAGCGACAACATCGGCTACCTCGGCGGCGACTTCAAAGGGGTGCTCGACAACGCCGCCTATATCCGCGACATGGGCTTCACCTCGGTGTGGATCACGCCGATCGTCGACCAGCCCGACGAGGCCTTCACCGGCGGCAAACCGGCCAGCTGGGGCAGCTTCTGGACCGACCAGGGCAAGACCGGTTACCACGGTTACTGGGGCGTGAACTTCTACCGGCTCGATGAGCACCTGCCCAGCCCGGGCCTGGACTTCGCCGGTTTCACACGGGCGATGCAGGGGCAGGGACTGAAGGTGGTGCTCGACATCGTCGGCAACCATGGGTCGCCTTCGTTCACGATGCCGGTCGACCAGCCCAAGTTCGGTGAGGTCTACGACAAGAACGGCAAGCTGATTGCCGACCACCAGAACCTGCCGCCGCAGCAGCTCGACCCGCAGCACAACCCGCTGCACGCGTTCTTCCACACCACACCCGAGATCGCCGAGCTGTCCAATTTCGACGACAGCAATCCGGCGGTGCTGGAGTACCTGGCCGGCGCCTACGAGCAATGGCTCGACCAGGGCGCCTACGCGTTGCGCATCGACACCATCGGTTGGATGCCGCACGCGTTCTGGAAACAGTTCGCGCAGCGCATGCGCGCGCGCCGCCCCGGGCTTTTCATGTTCGGCGAGAATTTCGAATACGACCCGAACAAGATCGCGCCCCACACCTGGGCCGAAAACGGCGGCATCAGCGTCCTCGATTTCCCGTTGAAGCAACGCATGGCCGACGTGTTCGGTCGCGGCAAGGACGGCAAGGCGCAGGCCGGATTCGAGCACCTGGAAGGACGTCTTTATCTGCAGGGCGGACCGTACGCCAACCCGTACGAGCTGATGACGTTCTACGACAACCACGACATGCCACGCCTGGACGCCAGCGACGCAGGCTTCATCGACGCACACAACTGGCTGTTCACCGCACGCGGTATTCCCGTCGTTTACTACGGCTCCGAAGTCGGCTTCATGCGCGGCCGCGCCGAACATGCCGGCAACCGCAACTACTTCGGCCAGGAGCGCGTCGATGCGGCGGCTGGCAATCCCATCCATGACCACCTCAGGCGCATCGCCCGGGTGCGTGCCGCGTCACCGGCGCTGCAACGCGGCGTGCAGCTGGACGTGCTGATGCAGGGTGACCGCGCCGCGTTCTACCGCGTGTACCAGCACGACGGCGTCGCGCAGACGGCGCTGGTGCTGCTCAACAAGGGCCAGTCGCCGGCTTCGTTCGAGGTGAAGCAGTGGCTGCAGCCGGGGCTTTGGCGTGCGGCCATCGCCGGCACCGACATCGAGATCGGTGAAGGGCAGGCGCTGGAAACCAGCGTGCCGGGGCATGGCGTCGAGGTGTATCTGCTGGATGCGCCAGTCACTCGCACCGATCTGCATCAGCAACTGCGCGAGGCGATGCAGACGTCACGCAAGCGATAGGTTCTTGCTTCTCCCCCTTGTGGGAGAAGGTGCCGTCTGCGACGGCCTGCCCCTCTCCCACAAGGGGAGAGGACACAAGCGTTACGCCCCGCTCGACCGCCTCACCACCAGCGACGCCGGCAGCGTGATGCACTCCGTCGGCTCACCATGCACCTGCCGCAGCAGCGTCTCCACGAGCAGCTCGCCGGCACGCTTGGTGTCCTGGAACACCGTGGTCAGCGGCGGGCTGGCGAAGCGCGCCATCGGGATGTCGTCGAAGCCGACCACGGCGA
>DATDBD010000202.1:0-3848 GCA_036525015.1 Lysobacter sp. | reverse complement strand
CCGAAGCCCATCAGGCGGAAGCCCGATTCCTTGTCCTTGGCCTTGGCGACGGCGGCACCGACGTTCTCGGGCTTGCCGATCTCGGCCAACATCTTCAGCACCGCTTCGTTGGCGCCGCCGTGAGCCGGTCCCCACAGCGCCGCAACGCCGGCGGCGACGCTGACGTACGGGTTGGCGCCGGTCGAACCGACCAGACGCACGGTCGAGGTCGAAGCGTTCTGCTCGTGGTCGGCGTGCAGGATGAAGAGCAGGTCCATCGCCTTGGCGGCGACCGGATTGAGCTCCAGCGGCTCGCTGGGCACTTCCTTCATCATGTGCAGGAAGCGCGTGGTGTATTCGAGGTTGTTCCGCGGATAGCGGATCGGCCAGCCGATCGAATAGCGATAGCAGGCCGCCGCGATCGTCGGCACCTTGGCGATCAGTCGGATCGCGGACAGGCGGCGCTCCTCCGGATCTTCCAGGTCGAGATCGTTGTGGTAGAAGCTGGCCAGCGAACCGAGCATGCCGGTCAGCATCGCCATCGGGTGCGCGTCGTGGCGGAAGCCGTACAGGAACGTGCGGAAGGCCTCGTGCATCATCGTGTGATGCGTGACCTCGTGCTCGAACGCCGCGAACTGATCCTTGGTCGGCAGCTCGCCGTTCATCAGCAGGTAGGCGACTTCCAGGAAGCTCGACTTCTCGGCCAACTGCTCGATCGGATAGCCGCGATACAGCAGCACGCCCGCGTCGCCGTCGATGTAGGTGATCGCCGACTTGCAACTGGCGGTGGCGGTAAAGCCCGGATCGTAGGTGAACGCGCCGGTTTCCTTAGGCAGCTTGGCGATGTCGATGCACGGCGCGCCGAGCGTCGGGTACTGGACCGGCAGGGTGACGATCTTTTCGCCGGCGGTCACGGTGACCTGGTCGAAGCCGGCCTTTTTGGAGTCAGCCTTATTAGAATCAGACACAAAACACTCCTCAAGTCTGCATGCCGCAGGGCGGGCCACGGCGCGAAATGGGACGCGAGTGGGAACAGGGGGCGCGGACGATGCGATCCAGGAATTATCGCATAACGACCCTGGAGCCGAGGCTCGGACTTTGGTCTGTGGCGCCTGCCTTCCTGCACCGGTCTGTTTCAGCGGCGTGATGGTGCCGCCAGCCCCAAGCGTGCATTTCCAAGGCACGCGGCCAGCACCTTCACGCGCACAAACGCAAACGGCCGCCCAGAGGGCAGCCGTTGTGCGCACAGCCTTTACGACGCGTATTACTTCTGCGCGTAACGCTTGCGGAACTTGTCCACTCGACCGCTGGTGTCCATGATCTTGTGCTTGCCCGTGTAGAACGGGTGCGACGCAGAGCTGATATCGACCTTGATCAGCGGATACTCATTGCCGTCTTCCCACTTGATCTTCTCCTTGCTGCCAAGGGTAGAGCGGGTCAGGAACGAGAAATCCGTGGTCACGTCCTGGAAGACGACTTCGCGGTACTCGGGATGGATGCCGGCCTTCATGGCACTCACCAATTCAATGCGGGAAAGCGCGGCAGTATACGGACTGCCCCGGGGGTTAGGCAAGTCCCGGGAACGCCCAAATCCAAAAATCGGTCAGGCAGCCGCCAACGCCGCCTGGATCAGGCGCTCGAACCGTGCCTGGTCGTAGCGCAGCGTGATCCGGACATGGTCCGGGCGTCCCGTGTGGCGCTGCCAGTCCACGACGGTGGCACCGCGCCCTTGGCGCCCTTCCAGTTCCACCGCCATGGGACGATCGACCTGCTCCAGCGCCCCTTCCGGCTCCAGGGCGTAGGCCATCGCCAGGCCATCCGCGCTATGCCAATAGTCCCCGCGCCGGTCTTCCGACCATTCGCGGGTCTTCCTGGAAACGCGCTCGTAGAACCGCGCCCGCCCGGAGTCGGCCTGCAACCATCCCACGACCTTCTGGTGCAACAGACCGTGGGCGAGTGTCGCTTCCCAGTCCACCAGTTCGATCCGCGGGAACGAGGTGAAGACGATATGCGCCGCCTCCGGGTCGAAGTAGATGTTGAACTCCGCCGCCGGGGTGATGTTGCCATGCGCGGTCACCGCGCCACCCATCACGACGATCCGCGCCACGCGCTCGGGCAGCGTCGGGTCGAGCTTGAGGGCCAGCGCGATATTGGTCAGCGGGCCGAGCGCGACCAGTAGCAGGCGGCCGGCGTGCTCGTGCGAGAGGCGCAGGATCGCTTGGGCGGCGTGTTCTGCTTCGGCTTGGCGCCGCGCCGGCTCATAGCCTACGTCGCCGAATCCATCCTCGCCATGGACATAAGCCGCATCGGGCGCCGCATGCAGCAGCGGGCCCGCGCAGCCGGCGAACACCGACACGTCGACACCTGCCACTTCGCACAGCTTCAACGCATTGGCAACGGTGTGGCGCAGGCCAACGTTGCCGGAGGTGATGGTCAGGCCGACGATCTCGTGACGAGCATCGTTGAACGCCATCAGCAGGGCCAATGCGTCGTCGACGCCCGGGTCGCTATCGATCAACAGGGGGATCTTTGTCATCGGCCCATTATGCGCGAGTCATGCGCGAGCGCCGCCGATCGCGTGACAGCCGCAACGCGGTGCCGGTTTTCCAGCGCCCGCGCTGCATCCGTCACTTGGCTGCCGGCAGGCGCAGCGGGTGCGCCTCGGTGTTGAAGGTCACCTTGTCCAATTCGAGCGTGTCCTTCGGCGCGAACAGCAGGTAGTAATACTTGAACGTCTCGGCAAAGAGGAAGCTCTCCATCGAGTCCTTCTTTTCCTTGGTGCGCACGTCCTTCAGCGCCGCATAGCCGTCGGCGGTGCGACAGTGGCGGACGAAGTCCTCGAAGAACTCGCGTCCCATCGCGCGGTATTTCGCATCGCCCGTGTAGCGATACAGGTAATAGGCAGATTCGATGATCTCCGGTCGCAGCGCGTAGCCGCCCGAGGTCACCTGCATCTTCGCGTAATCGATCTGCTCCGGCTCGATGCCGTGCAGGCGCCACATCTTCAGCCCGGATTCCTGCAACCGCTTGGCGCGCCCCACATCGCCCCCCAGCGCCAGCAAGGCGGGCATGAAGGCATCCAGCGCGCCGTACTCGGTGGCGGTGCGCTTGCCGGTGATCATGTCAGCATGGCCGTACCACAACTCGCCCTTGCGCACTTCGTCGCCGAGATGGCGATTGACCGCCGCGATGCCGTCGTCCCACATCGCCTTGCAATCGGCGTCGCCGAACAAGCGCCAACACTTGTAGAGGTACTCGTAGTAGGAGTCGATGCCGCCGCCGATGTGCGAATCGCGGTCGGTCCACTGCCCGTTCTCCACGTCGATCCACGTGCCGACCAGCCCCGTGGTCTTGTCGCGGCGGCGATAGGTCTCGACCAGCGCGCGCTTGGCCTTGTCGTAATAGACCTGCTTGCCGGTGAGCTTGGCGAGCATGCCGAACTCGATCAGCAGCGTGCCGGTCTCGGCCGGATTGCTGACCTTGTCTCGCACCTTGCCGGTGCGCAGATTGACGTACCGATACGGCATGCCGGTGGGCGAGTCGAACACCGGCAGCAGGCGCGTGCCCAGATCGTCGGCCAGCTTGAGCAGT
Source organism: Lysobacter sp. (assembly GCA_036525015.1). Taxonomy (GTDB): domain Bacteria; phylum Pseudomonadota; class Gammaproteobacteria; order Xanthomonadales; family Xanthomonadaceae; genus Lysobacter_J. Next base: position 278 of record DATDBD010000202.1, on the reverse strand, counting down.
CGCTCGTCGCCGGTCAGCTGGTACCCCGACAGCAGGCCACCGAGCAGGCGGATCGTCACCTCGAAGTTCTGCACTTCCATGTCGTGATCGAACGAAAGGCGCGTGACGATCAGTTCGCGCGCTTCCTTGGCCTCTTCGTCCAGGCCCATCAGGATCAGCGTGTCGAGCGCATCGACCGGCGTCATCAGCAGCGATTGCGCATACCAGTCGTGCGACGCCTGGCTGAGCGGCTTCAGCGCGTCGTGCCCCCAGGCGTAGCGCTTGTAGCCCTGCCAGGC
>DATDBD010000201.1:0-2525 GCA_036525015.1 Lysobacter sp. | reverse complement strand
GGCCACGTTCTGGGATTTCACAAGGAAGCTGGCCGCACCACGCTGGCACAGCACGACCTTGCCCACCCAACTGTTGTCGCCGGCCGGTGCATTGCATAGCCCGCCACTGACCAGTGGCGCCGTAACGCTGGCGACCAGGGTATTAGCCATCGGCACCGATGCGTATTCCTCACCACCCGACACCACCGGCGGGGCGAAGAACGACGGCGCGGTGCTGAGCACGGCTACGCCAGGCGCGGTCAGTTCGACCTGCTCGTTTTTCTGCGAGAACGAGGCTAGCGCTTTAGTACTGTCCACCGCGCCAACCGACAGCACCGCGTCGTAGGACGCCGGATAGCTGTCCAGATCGATCGGATTGGCCGGATTGCCGTCGTTGCCGGCTGCGGCGACGCTGAGGATGCCGCGCTTGTTCAAGTTCTCGAACGCTTGGCTCTCGGCCCGCGTCGGAGCATCGCCGCCCAAGCTCATGTTGATAACCCGCGCTCCGCGCGCGGCGCAGCGGTTGGCCGCGTCGATCAGTTGCGAGCTGAAGGTCCAGGTGCACTGCCCGGCGTCCTCGTTGCCGAACACCTTGACGATGTACAAGGACGCCTTGCCGGGAGTGACGCCGACCACGCCCAGGTCGTTGTTGGCCGCGGCGATGGTGCCGGCTACGTGCGTGCCGTGCCCGCAGTTGTCGTAATTCCAGCTGTCCTTCGGAAAGCCGCCGACCAGGTTCACTCCGGCGAGATCCTCATGCCCGGCTTCGATGCCCGAGTCGATCACGCAGACCAGCATGCCCTCGCCGGTCGCGGCACCGGCGTCGATCTCGCCATTGAGGTCGTTGTCCCAGACCTGGCGCGCCTGCACCATATCGATGCCGTAGGGGATGGTCTGTGCGGACGGATACCGCAGTGCGTCGTTCTCGATGTACTCGATGTTGGGATTGTTGCGCAGCCCCTTCAATGCCTGTTCGGGCACCGATACGGCGAACACTCCCAGCTCATCGAAGGTGTAGTGCACACGAGCCCCCGATGCCTTGAGCGCCTGTTGCACGTGGGCCTTGCTGCCCGGCTTGTACTTCACCATCACGCGGCTGGCGCCGTTGTTATCCGCAGCCGCAGCGGTGCTGCCGGCAATCATCAGCGCAAGCCCTGTCGCCAGCGCGCCCACGAGCACGTTCCGTTTCATGATCCACCTACCCCAAAGAGAACTCGGGCGACCGGCCCGCACGGTCAAGTGGCGCGAACCTAGCACGGGGGTTTTTTTGGCTTCTTGTCGGCGTCTTCACACGGCGACCCCGCTCCCCGGGACGCGTAAGGCTGCCGCTTGGAAGCCCCGCATTACCGGCCGCACGTTCAGCCGGTTCCCGACTCATCGCAAGGACCGATGGACGGTCAAATAACGTATCCGAGTGGTCTCTTGCTCGTCAGATGCCGGCTACGACGAGCACAGGATTGTGGCGTTGCAGCAGCGTGGGTTTACACCGTCCGGGCCGGCAGCCTTCGGTAACACGCCAATGCCGCCACGCGTCCCGCGCCCAGGTCGACCACCGGATGCGGCGGATACCCGGGGGCCATCTGCTGCGAGACCGCCGGATCGCGCCACGGGGCCAGCCGCAGCGGCACCGGCAACTGGGCCAGTTCCGGCACCCATCGTGCGATGTATCGACCTTCCGCGTCGAACTTCTCTGCCTGGGTGAGTGGATTGAAAACACGGAAGTAAGGCGCGGCGTCCGCGCCCGTGCCGGCGACCCACTGCCATCCCAGTGTGTTGTTCGCCAGATCCGCATCGACCAGCGTGTCCCAGAACCAGCGAGCGCCGTACCGCCAGTGGTAGCGCAGGTGCTTGGTCAGGTAGCTCGCCACCACCATCCGCACGCGGTTGTGCATCCAGCCGGTGCTCCACAACTCGCGCATGCCGGCATCGACGATCGGCACGCCGGTGCGGCCTTGCTGCCAGGCCTCCAGGCGGGCCGGCGAGACGCGGGCCCACTCGAAGTCGTCGAAGCGAGGATTGAAGTTGCTTTGCGGTGTGTCCGGATAGTGATGCAGCAGGTGATGTGCGAATTCGCGCCAGCCCAGTTCACGCAACGCCGAGTCGATGTCGCGCCCCTGTGCGATGCCGCGCTGCGACTCCAGCATCGCCGCCACCCGCCATGGGGAGATTTCGCCGAAATGAAGATGCGGCGACAAGCGCGAAGTGCCGATGCGATCCGGATAATCGCGCTGTTCGTCGTAGCCGCGCAGCGCGCCCTCGACAAACGTGTTCAACGATTCGAGTGCACCCGCCTCGCCGGGTATCCACAGCGGCCAGAAACCACGGTCCCAGTCGCGCTGTGGTGCAAGCCTCAACGCCGCAAGCGGCACGCCCTCCGGCCCTTCCTTCCACTCGGCAATGGTTGGCGGGGCCTCGCGGCAAGGCGCCAGACGCCATGACGCCAACGCCGCGCGCCAGAACGCAGTGAATACCCTGAACGGGTTGCCCTGCTGCGTTCGAAGCGTCCAGGGCTCGAACAGCAGCGCGCTGTTGAAGCTTTCCGCGCG
>DATDBD010000200.1:0-25485 GCA_036525015.1 Lysobacter sp. | reverse complement strand
TGGCCCTTGATGCAGGCGTCGTTATCGGTGAGCTCGAGATTGCCGATTTCGACGTTGTTGCTGCCGTTGAGGTTCATCACGCTCCAGGTGCCACCGGTGCCCACAAGCTTCGGCGCAGTGGCGCCGTTGCCGAGGATACGGGTGCGCGCCGTGGCGCTGGGACCGCTGGGGACCTTGCCGATCGAGCACGAGCTCTTGTCGCCGGAGGCGCAGGTGCCGGCCATGCCGGGCGCACCGTAGCCGATCATGTATTGGCCGGAACCGATCATCAGCGTGTCACCACCGGCGATGCGCGGGGTGCCGGTGCTCGGCAGGGCGTAATAAGGATGCTTCCAGGCGCAGTTCTGGGCAGTGCCGCTGCCGGAATACGGCGCGTCTGCACGACCATTACATTGGGTGGCGTCGCCACCGTCGGTACGAACGAAGTAGGTGGTGGCTGCCTGGGCGGAACCAAATGCTGCGAAACCGATCGGGGCGAGTAGCAGAGTAAGAGCGGACTGCGTGACCGCACGACGCGAAATTGCAAAAGACATCAGGGATACGACTCCTGTAAGGCCATCCGTAGTAGCGGGGGAAGAAATGGGCCAGGTCCGTTGAGCCAGGGGTCGCATCCTAGGGACGGGCTGCCTGGAAAAACGTGGCACGTTTCACACTTCATGCCCGATACTCTTGACGGATCCTTCACACCCCTGTTCACGAATGTGGAGCGTTCACAAACACACGCATTCACCGGAGTGAAGCGTAAAAGTGGCGTTAACTGAGGCGTCCCCGAAGTGCTCGCTGCGCGAGGATTTGAAGTCAGGCGGCGCGCGACGGCGGATTAAGGGAGCGGGGCCCAAGGCCCCGGGAGCCGCGTAGTTCTTTCACTGCGGGCGAATCCGACCCGTTCGCGGCCCCTGCGACGCGCCCCGGCCGTCATCCGCGACTGGCCGATGGCGAGGGTCGGCGGCGTTTGCTCATATGAGGCGACGCCACGCGGTGCTGCGCGATTCCAGCGTCGGGACACGATCACGAAGGCGGGCCATGACCGGGCGAAAACGATGCAGGTATTTCTTCAGATCGCAGCGATCGCACCGGAATCCCACGACCCCACCACCAATCGCGGCCCATGCCAGGACGATGGCCTGGTGATGGTGGTGCTCACGGATCCGCGCGGGCGATGGCTGCGATGACGCCGCCCTCTGCCAATGGCATTGGTCAGGGACAGGCGACGGCATCCGTGAATCCCGCGAACACGGTCGGTATCGGCAAGCACTACGCGCGCTACTCCAGCGCGACGGTGCTGGTGATGCTCGCCGGCCTGATATCGTTCCCGGCGCTGACCCGTCTGCTCGATAACACGCAGTACGGCATCCTGGGTTACTACGACACCTGGATGATGATGGCCGCGGCGGTCATCAAACTCGGCGCCCAGCACGCCATCCTTCGTCTGTACCCATTCGGCGGCGACGATTCGCGCCTGACCCACTTCGCGACCAATCTCGTGTACCTGCCGATGATCGTTTCGGCGGGGATATGGAGCGTTGCCGTCATTGCTTTCAGCAGCATCAGCGCGTGGCAGGGATCGGCCGTCTCCCCGGTGGTGTGGTGCGCCATCGTGTCCATCCCCTTGCTGGTCTTCAACAGCCAGGTCGAGATGACCCTGCGCGTCAGCGAACGCTCGCGGCTGCTTACTACGACCAAGATCGTCTCGCGCTGGATGGAGCTGGGGCTGGTGCTCAGCGCCGTCGTCCTGATCCAGCGCAGCGCGCTGTCCGTGTATGCGGGGAAGCTGCTGTGCATGACGATCGTCGCGATGTTCTATGCGAGCTGGGTGAAACGACACCTGCACTTCTCACGTGCAGCGATCGACCTGTCCGCGTATCGCGCTTCGCTGCACTACAGCCTGCCGCTGGTCCTGAACGAGATAGCCGGGGCGGCGCTGGTGTCGATCGACCGGGTCATGCTCAAGCACATGCTCAACGACTATGCCGTGGTCGGCATCTATACGATCGGATACGCATTGGCGATGCAGCTGAGCGTGCTGATGAACGTGCCGACGTGGGACGCCTTCATTCCGGTGGCCAATCGCGTGCACAGCCTGGAGGGCGCGGCGATGGTGCGCGCGCTGAAGGCAAAGGTGCTGCTGCCGGCGACCTATGCCTGCATCGGCATGTCGGTGGCGATCTGGGCCATCGGCTCGGATGGATTGCAGATGCTCAGTGGCCCCAGCAAGGCCGCATCGGGACCGGTGTTCGCCTGGGTTGGCACCATGTATCCGCTGGTACTGTTGCTGGACCTAGCCGGCTTTGGCCTGCTGTTGCTCAAGAGGTCCAGGACCGTTTTGGTGCTGATGCTGATGGCGTTGGCCATCAATATCGGCCTGAACCTGTTGTGGATACCGGTCCACGGCTTCATGGGCGCGGTGTACGCGACGGTGGCCGCCTATTCGGCGATGAGCGTGGCGCGCTGCCTGCTGTGCCCGCGGAACCTGTTTCAGATGCCTGATCGGCGCGCGCTGGCCGTCGCCATCGGTGCCGCCGCGGCTTTCCTGACGGCGGTGCACTTCGCCGGGCTGTCGGTGTTCCATGCGCACTGGCAACGGGTCGCGGCCGGGGCCGGGCTATGGCTTGCATGCTATGCGGCGCCGGTGCTGATCCTGGACCCGCGCATGTGGCGGCTGATCACGCATTGGCGTACCGAGCTGTCGATGAACATCGGTCGCTGACGACGCTGACGACGCTGACGACGCTGACGACGCTGATGAAGGGGAGCGAACGATGTGGCTGCTGTCGCCGCTGAGTTGGCTGTTGCTGGCCGGGCTGGGAGCCTGCATCGCCGCACGCAGGCATTCACGCCGCTGGCTGCGTGCCAGCCTGGTCGTGGCGCTCGTCTCGGTCTTCGCGATGACGCCGATGTTCGCCAATGCGCTGCTGGGCTGGCTGGAGCGCCCGCCGCCTATGCCGGTGCACTGCGTGGCTTCGCCGCCGCAGGTGGCGGTCGTGTTGGCGGGCGGCGTCGACGCGATTGCCCGCGATGAGAACGACGCGTCGGTGCTCGGCGTGGCATCGCGCCGCAGGATCGAGCGCGCTGTCGAGTGGTGGCGCGCGCAGCCGGGCAGGGTGATCGTGGTGTCTGGGGGGCCCGACTGGCGCGGGGCCGTTCCCGAAAGCCGGTGGATGATCCGCCACGCGCAGCGACTGGGAGTGGCCGCAGCGGACCTGCGCGGGGAAGAGGCATCGTCGAATACCTGGGAGAACGCTCGTGAGCTGGCGGCAATGACGCCTGCGCTGCCTCGCCGCGTTGTGCTGATCAGCTCGGCCATGCACCTGCCGCGGGCCCGCTATGCGATGGAGCGGGCCGGATTCGAGGTCTGCCCGATTGCCACCGACTGGCGCAGGGTGCCGTTCGGATTGCCGGGTTACCTGATTCCGCAGAGCAGTGCGCTACTGAAGACGGAAGCGGCGCTGCACGAGTTGGTGGGGATGGTGTACTACCGCTGGCTGGATCGACGCACCCGGCACCACTGAAGGGTACCGCCGCCTATGGCTTGCCCGCGCCCTTGCCCTGGACTTCGACGGCACCGATATCCGGGCCGCTGCCCACCGGGCGCGGCTTGCGGTTGAAGTCGTCCTTCGGCTGCGGCAGGGGCTTGCCAGCGTCGATCAGCGGGCTGCCCGCGCGTGGAGTGGCGTTGAAATGCGCCAACGAGGCATCGGTCAGGCCCGGGTCGCTTCCGCAGACGTTGCCGGCGGGGCACTTGTCGCCCTTGATCTTCCAGAAGAGGTTGCGCTCGAAAACGACCGAAGCGTCGCTGTCGATGGCGTAGTGGCCGCAGACGGCTTCGTGGTTTCCGTCCTTCGAACGCCACTCGCTGCCGCCGAGGAAAACGTTGTTCTGCACCAGCACCTTGGCGGCATCGTTGCCCCCCTGCGTGATCAGCAGGCAGTCGCCTTGGCCGGTGATCGTGTTCTGCCGCAACGTCGCCAGCGAACCGCCCGTCAACGTGAGCGAAAGCGTATTTCCCGACGCCCGGCAGTGGTCGGCCTCGATCATGTTCGAGGTGGGGAAACTGGCGAAGTAGGCGCAGCTGCCGACGGCAATGCTGTTCTCGATCGTGACCGGTCCGGCCACCTTGATCTGGTTGCCGCCGTTGCCCTCTGCGCGTACGCGTCTTACGGTCACGCTGCCGCTGCCGTCCATGTACAGCAGGTCCAGACCGTCGGAGGTGTTGTGCCGGACCAGCATGTCCTCGAACAGCCACTGGCCGCCGCTGCGCGCGGTGCCCAGGCCGTCGCCATAACCGCCCTCTTTCTGTCCCCAGCAGCCGAAGACCTGCTTGCCGGGGTAGCGCTCGCCGCAGCCGTTCCATGAGATCTCGCCGCCGCTGAAGACCATGCGGCCGCTGTTGCTGGAGCTTCCGTCCTTGCCGAGGTTGCCGTCCCAGCCCGCCCAGCCGTTGGCGCGCAATTTCACGCGTTGCAGCGTCCAGTCGCGAATGCGGCCGGCGTGGATGCCGTTGACGGCCAGGCCGTGGATGTCCAGCTCGCGCAGCAGCACGTTGCCCGAATCGCGCGCGTCGATGCCGTACTGGCCCCAGTCGCCAAAAGGCGCGGCATCGGTGCGGCAGCGCTCGGTTTCGCCGCGCGCCTCGCCGGCGTTGTTGTGTCCCTTGATGCAACTGCTGTGATCGGTCAGTTCCAGGCAGGCGACTTCGACGTTCGAGCTGTCGTGCAAGCGCAGCACCATGCGTGCCCGCTCCGTGGCCCATAACTCGGGCATCTTTCCCTTGCATTGGCCCTTTTCGGTGTTGCCCAGGATTCGCGTGGGCTGCGCGGGCGAAGGGCCGGAGGGCACCGGCGCCATCACGCAATCGGCGCGCGAGTCGCTGTTGCATGCATCGGTGTCCGGCGCGCCGAAGCCGATCATGTACGAGCCTTCATGGATGACCAGCGTGTCGCCGCCGGCGATGCGCGCAGGCTTGTTCGGGGGCAGGGCATGGAAGGGATGCTTCCACGCGCACGATTGTTTGGCGCCCTTGCCCGGATACGCGGCGTCGCTGCGACCGTCGCACTGCTCGCTGTCGCCGCCATCGGTGCGCACGTGATAGGTGGCCGCGATGGTCGGGGTGGTCGTCGCGATCGCCAGGGCGAACAGCAGCGCAAGGCCGCAGCAGGCGCGCGACACCGTCACTTCGGGTTGATCCGGTACCGGCCCGGCAGGATCCGTTCCGACAGCGGGAAGCGGCCCGCGATCGCTTCCGCCACGCCGAGGTGCGGCATGTCGCTGGCCTTGGCGGCGGCGGTGGCGCCCTGCCGCTTGAGCAGCGTGTAGCGCTCCACCAATCCGCACATGATCCAGAAGTTGGCCATGACCAGGCCCTCGTAGAATGGCGAGCCGTACAGGTTGCCCATCGCCATCGCTATCACGGCCAGCGTGAACCCCATCCCGAGCGCCTTCACTTCCGAGTCCGACTCGTCGCTGGATCGGCGCAGCGCCAGCGCCAGTCGCAACATTCGCCAAAGCACCCACAGCAAAGCGATCACGCCGAGCGGACCGCACTCGGCCAGCAGCAGCACATACATGTTGTGCGCGTCGAAGTCGGAGTAGCTGGAGTACTCGCCGATCTTTCGCGGAAAACGGTTCAGGCCCACGCCTGTCGGGTGGTCCTCCCACATCTTGAGGGCGCCGCCCCAGATCTCGAACCGGCTGGCGGTGCTGACATCGAGTTCGGTATGCCCGCTGGCGGAGTGCTGCTGCGTTCCGGCCACGCGCTGGGTGACGGTCGCGGGCAGCAGGGCGATGGCGGGAATCGCGGCCACCGCCAGCACGACTGCCAGCACCACGTGCCGACGTATCAGCAGCAACGCGATCGCGATGATCGCGATCAGGTACGACTGACGCGAGTAGGTCACCATGATCGCGACGGACACGATGGCGCACGCGCCGATGGCGATGGTCGACCAGATCTTGTGCCCGCGCAGGAACAGCGCGAAGGCGGCGAACATCGGCAGGAACATCGCCAGGAACACGCCGGCGCGGTTGGCGAAGCGGTGGTCGCCGAACGGACCGGCGGAGCGGCTGGTGTCGGAATAGCTGGTGAAGGCGTCGTTCGCCAGGCCCTGCCGGATCGTGTCCAGGGCGGCCACCAGAACCACCGCCAGGACCAGGAACATCAACTGTCGCGTGCCGCGCAGGTCCTGCTTGCAGCGCCTGTAGACGAAGTAGAGCAGTGGATAGAACACGTAGTTCTTCAGTTTGATGATGTCTTCCAGCTGATCGCCCGGCAGCGTCGTCTGGGCAACGAAATAGGCGATCAGCAACGTCAGGAACAGCAGGATCAGCGGCGGCGTGAGCACGCCCATCGTGTGGCTGGTGAGCTGGTCGCGCGGTGTCAGCACCAGTGCCAGCACGACGGCGATCAGCAACAGGTTGGCCAGGTTGAGCGCCGTGACCCCTGTGTCCAGCGGCACGTAAAGCAGGTTCGGCATCAGCACGATCGGGATGGCGAGGAGCAGGCGCAGCATGGTCAGGTCCCCTTTGGCGCGGCATCGAGCAAGCGCCGCGTCCACAGTTCCAGGCAGATCACCTGCCACGGCGCTTCGCGACGGTCGGCGCGGGCGCTGGTGTGTTCGGCAAGCTCGGGGCCGCGGTGGCGGATGACCTCGATCATGCGCCGTCCCAGCGACTCGGACGGCGACGGCTGGTCGACGAACACCGCCATTCCCGCGATGCCGTACATGGCTCAGGCGCTCCCGTCGGGCACCGCGGCGGTAGCCACGGGCAAGGGCTCGCCGTGGTATAGCGCGGCCAGGCGTTTTAGAACCCCATCCAGTCCGGCCTGCCGGACCACCGTAGCGCGGGCGGACTCGCTCATTGCGTGCCAGCGATCGGGACCAAGCATTGCGGCTTCGGCCAGGGACTTGGCCAGGCCACTTCGATCGCCGACTTCGAACAACCAGCCGTTCTCTCCGGGGCGCACGAAATCCTCGTTGCCGCTGATCCGGCTGGCGATCATCGGCAGGCCGGAGGCCATGCATTCCAGTAGCGCATTGGAAAGGCCTTCAGTGCGCGATGGCAGCACGCCGATGGTGGCCTGCGCGAGCAACTCCTGGATGTCGGTGCGATGTCCGGCCAGGGTCACGCGATCGGCGATGCCCAAGGCCTGTATGTCGGCTTCGAGGATGTCGCGTTGAGGTCCGGTGCCGACGATCACCAGCGACGCGTCCGGATGCAGCGGCGCGATATCGGCAAAGGCGGCGAGCAGGGAAGGAAGCCCTTTCTCCCGGACCAGGCGACCGATGAACAGGAATCGTGCCGGATGGATCGAAGGGCGTAACGGCGGCAGGAAGCGCGCGGTATCGACCGCATTGGGGATGGCCGCGATCCGCGTCGGCGGTATGCCACCGGCGAGCAGCATCGTGGCGATCCGCTGGCTGATGGCCTGCCATGCGTCGGCGCGCCTGAGCACGCGCTGCATCAGGTGACCGCCCCAGCCTGAGTCGGACGCCAGCGGGCCGCCCACCAGGTCCCAGGCGCCGGACACCTTGATGATCACGCGCTTGCCCAGCCAGGGGCCGAGCAGTGCGCAGATCACGCCCCACTGGCGGGCGAAGTGGACATGCCATACGTCGAAGTCGTGGCGGTGGCGGAACAGGAACAAGGCGAGCGACACCCACAGCGTCAGTCCACCGATAAAGCGCACGTGCGGATAGCGCAATCGATACACCGGCACGCCGTCGACCTGCGACATGGTCACCTTGGGCGCGTGATCGGTAAGGGGGGCCACCACCGCGACCTGCACGCCACGTTGCATCATCGTCCGCGTGAGGGTGCGCACCTGCGCTTCGGCACCGCCGCCGCGCTCAGGCGGATACGGCCCTTGCAGAACCATCAGGACACGTGCGTGGCCGATGGCATTGTTACTGATCGCCCGGGTCATGGTCGGTCATCCACCGCGGAGCGGCCCGGCAGGCCGCCACGTAGTCGTCGCGCGCGCGGTTCCGGTCCGCACAGGATACGGTCGTAGATGGCGGTGGTGTCGGCCACCATCGCCGGAACGGTATGGCGCGCGTGCACCTGATCCTGCGCTTCGCTGGACATGCGCGCGCGGAACGCGGGCTCGGTGCCCATGCGGCGCAGGCAGGCGCCCAGCGCATGGTGGTCGTCGCTGGCGAACAGCAGGCCGGTGCGCCGGTCCTCGACCAGCTCGCGGTTGCCGCCGACCGCCGAAGCGATCACCGGACATCCCACCGCCATCGCCTCGAGCACGGCATTGGACATGCCTTCCTGGCAGGAAGGCAGCACCAGGAAATCCGCGGCCTGCATCAGCGCGGTCGCGTCGCGGCGCTCACCCAGGAAGCTCACGTCCGCGGTCAGCCCGGACGATGCGACCGCCATTCCCAGGTCGTCGCGCAGCGGACCGTCGCCGGCGATGGCGATCCAGGGCCGCGACTGCAGCGACAAGCCCGCCAATGCCCGGAGCAGGCAGGCCGGGTTCTTTTCCCGCACCAGCCGGCCAACGAAAAGACCGAACGCGCGCCCTGGAGGAGCGCCAATGCTGTGACGCAATGCCGCGCGCTGGTTCTCGTCGAGTATCGCCGGGATGTCGACGCCGTTGGCGACGATGTCGAAGCGCTCTAGCGCGATGCCGGTGTGGGTGGACGCCGCCTGCGCGCAGGCATGGGCGTTGGCGATGACCGCATCGCTGCGCGAAAGCGCGAATCGCTTGAGCTGCCAGAACCGTGACGGCTCGCTCAGGTACAACCCGCGCACGGAGGAGACCTGCCGCGGCGCCTGAGGCACCAGCAGTCGCGCCACCGCGGTCCACAATTCGGCGGTCAGCGAAAAAGCGTGCACCAGGTCGTAGCGCCCGCTGCGCAGCAACGCGGCATAGCGCAGGACGAAGCCGGGATCGATGCGCCCCTGCTTGGGCAGGTGTCGTACCGGAATTCCGAGATCGGCGACCTCGTCGATCAGGAAAGAGGGATTGCGGAAGTACAGCAGTTCCGGTTGCCAACGCGTGCGATCCAGGCCCGTCAGCAGGTGCGTGATCTGGCGCTGGCTGCCGCCGACCTCCATCTCGTCGCTCACCACCAGCAGACGCCTAACGGCCATGGGCCACCTCCGCCATATAGCCATGCAGTCGCGTAGCTTCCTTGCGCGCGTCGAATGCGTGTTCGATGCGCACACGCGCGCGCGCGGCCAGCCGGGTCCGCAACTCGGGTTCCTCCAGCAGCCGCTGGATCGCATCGGCCAGCGCCTGCGGGTCGCGCTCGGACACGAGGATGCCGTCGCGGCTGTCTTCGATCAGTTCCGGAATCCCGGACACGCGCGTGCTCACCACCGGACAACCGCTGGCCATGGCTTCCATCAGCGCCACCGGGATGCCATCGCGGTTGCCGTCCGTGGCCACCTGCGAAGGCAACACGAACACCGTGGCGGAGTTCATCGAGCCGCGCACGACGTCCTGCGTCTGCGCGCCGGCGAAGTCGATCATGTCGGTCACGCCGCAGTCGTGGGCGAACTGGCGCAGTTCGTCGCCCATCGGGCCGGAACCTATCAGGCGGCAATGGAAGCGCACGTCGCGCTGGCGCAACAGTCCCAGTGCCTCGATCAGGGTTTCGAAGCCCTTGATCGGATCGAGCCTGCCCACCGCCAGGATCGTGGCGGTGGAACGGCCGTTGGGCTGCCACGGGTTCTTGTCCAGGTCGACGCCGCAATGCACGACCTTGAGCTTGTCCTCGGCGTTCGGGGTGGCATGGTGGCTCAGCCAGTCGACGTTGTAATGCGAAATGGTGACCGCCAGCGCCGCTTCGTCGATCTTGCGCGCAAGCATCTGCCGCTCGATGAAGATGTCGTGCGCGTGGCAGGTGAACCCGAAGGGACGGTCGAGCACACGGCCGAGTACCCAGGCGACCGTAGTGGGGTAGGTCGCCCAATGCGCATGGATCAGTTGCGGATCGAACGTCCGTAGCCACGACACGTGCTCCAGGCCGCGCATCACCGCCACCAGTGCCTTGGCCATCACCACCGGGCGGCGCCAGCTGTCGGCCATGATCGTCGCCAGCGATCCCAGCACCTTGGACGGGTCGCGGGCGACGACGGCCAGCGATCCACCAAGCGTGCGCAGCAGGTGCGGATGCAACACGCGGTCGAGCAGGGCGGCTGACTCGCGCTGGATCGGATCGCGCGATGGCGGTTTCAGCGACAGGATGCGGACGTCGACGCCCTGCGAGATCAGCGTGTTGATCTCGCGGACGATGAAGGTCTCCGACAGGCAGGGGAACTGCGAGACGACGTAGAGGGCCCGCTGCAGCGGAGCGTGTTCGCTCACCGGCCCTCCCCCCGGCGGGCGGGGTGCACGACTTTCAGGCGGAAGGGCGCCATGTCAGCCCCCACACCGCGTGCGCGCGCTGACCGGCTGCCGGTCCGGTCCGGCTGTATGGAGCGACGTCGGATGGCAGGTGTCATGCGCATGGAAGGTGTCGTCAGCGGCGATAGATGACGGTCAGGAAGTAGGCGTTGTCTTCGTAGCTGCGGCCTGGCGCATTGCTGTCGCGCTCGCGGTAACTCACGTCGAAGCGGCCGATCCAGTGGCGTGTGAACTGGTTCTCGAGACCGAGGTTCAAAAGCGTGTTCTTGTCTTCGCGGGAGATGTCGTCGTAGTCGCGATCCTCGTAACCAGCCAGGAACGACAAGGTCAGCAGCTGGCGCAGCCGATAGTCGACGTCTAACAACGCACCGGTGCGGGTCTGGTCCTGTTCGTCGGAGCCTTCCAGATAGCGCAGCCGACGGTAGACCGGCTGCAGCGTCAGCGTGGTCCGTTCTGTCCTGTACTGGTAGGCGAGCTTGGCCATGCGTTCGCGATAGACGTCGGGGTCGACCACGATGTCGGGATAGCTCAGATAGATGATGTCGCGATCGGCGAAATCGAAAGTCGGGGTGACCAGGTTCTGGGTGGCGTCGGTGAACTGATAGCGCGCAGTCAGGCGCAGCAGGCTGCGCGAGGAAAAGCGCCAGTCGGCCTTGATGCGGGCCAGGGGATCATCGTCATGACCCGAGCTGATGCGCTGGTCCAGGCGAGAGTAGCCCAGGTCCGCGTCGACGCTGAGCTTGGACCCCTTGCGCTTGTAGCCGACGTAAGCGTCGTAGCGCTTGTAATCGGAAGTCTGGGCCGAGTCGTCGTACTCGACGTCCACCGCTTCCAGATTGCCGCTGATCGCCGAGGTCGCATTGAGGTCGTGCAGCACGCGGGCCGCGGCGCTGTAGCGGTCGCCGTTGAACTCGTCGTTTTCCTCGGCATAGCTGTTGCCGTAGCGCAGGTCGAACTGCCCGCGCGTCGCCGCGCCGAAGCGCGCATACAGGGTCGGACCGGTCACGAACAGATTGACCTGTTGCTCGTTGTCGGGCGAGGAGGAGGCCAGATCGTCGATCTGCTGCGGGCTCATGTAGTCCTGGAACACCCAGTCCAGGCGCTCAGGCAACAGCGTCCAGTCGAGGTTGCCGGAGAACTTGCCGCGGAAACGGTCGTCGAAGCTGTTGTCCAGGTAAATCGGATACCGGAAATCCCCGCGCGCCTGCAGTTGCACCCGCGGGCCGTCCTGCTCGGCGGTGAAGCGCACCAGCGGCGTCACGACGGTGTCGCTGATCTCGTTGTCTTCGGTCAGGCTCAGGTTGTCGTCGTATCCGACCGACAGGCCGACGTCGTATTCGAGATCGAGCGCGGCCGCCGACCCGGGCAGTGCCGCCAGCAGTGCCAGCAACAACGGGGTCCTGGGAACGAAGTGGCGGTAGCGATCGAACTGCCCCCTCTTGCGTGCGCTCGTCATGAGATGGCCTCACACGCCCTGGTTGAATACGACACCGGCGAATTTGTTCGGATCGAAGTTGGCCGCGGCCTGGGCGATCGCGGCGGGGTTGTCGCGTCCATAACCGGCGACCAGCACCACGATGTCGGCAAGGTCGGACAGGATGCGGGCGTCCGGGCCCGAGCTGACCGGCGGGCCATCCAGCAGCAGGTATCGCGCCGGATAACGGTTGCGCAGGGTGTCCAGCAGCAGATGCATGCGAAACGAGGAGAAGTACTCGCCGCCGAACTCGTCGGGCGAGCCGGCCGGAATCAGGCGCAGCCGCGGAACGCCGGTCTCGTAGACGATATCGGCCAGGTCGGTTTCGGCGTCGCGCAGGTAATCGGTCAGGCCACCGCGCACCGGCTCGATGTGCATCGTCGTGTGCTGGCTGGGGTGGTAGGGGTTGCAGTCGACGATCATCGCGCTGCGGGTGTCGTGGAAGGCGAACGCCGCGGCGAGGTTGCGGCACACGTAGCTGGCACCGCTGCCGGCACTGACCGCCGCCACCAGGGTGACGAAATTGTGGCCGTCGGCGGTCGCCTGCAGGCGCGTGCGCAGGTCGCGGAAGGCGTTGACCTCGGGACGAGGCACCAGGCTATTGCTGATGATCGAGCGCTCCTGCAACTGCGCCGGCGTCAGCGTGTGCCGCTCCACGACCGGGCTGACCGTGTGGTCGGGCGCCGGCCGATCGTGCTCGTCATTGCGATGGGACAGGGTGCGGGGCGAGTTCATTGGGCGAGTATCCATCGTGCGGACAGGGCCAACCCGTAGGCCAGCGGCACCGCCAGGATCAACATGCAGGCGATGCCCAGCTTGCGCCTGGAATCATCGCGTTGGCGCTGGGTGTTCTGCATCGGGATCGTGCCCAGCACCGGCAGCCCCGCCAGTTGCTCGACCTGCGCCGGCGAGCGCACCCGGTTATCCACCTTGAGCAGGCCGAACACGAACAGCAGCGGCGCGATCACGGCCAGGAACAGGCCGATGCCGGCCACGTGCATCAGGCGCAGTCCGCCGCTGGGCTGCAGCGGAATCGCGGCCGGTTCCAGCACGCGGAAGGTCAGGCCCTTCTTCTCCGTGTCCATGCTCATGGCGACCTGCGCGTTCTCGCGGCGCTTGAGCAACTCCTTGTAGACGTCGCGATTGACTTCGTAATCGCGGGTCAGCTCGGTCATCGTGCCGCTGGCGGACGCGACGCGGTCGCCGCGCGCCATCTCTTCCTCGAGCAGCTCCCTGCCCAGTTTGATCCGCTCGCTCGAAGCAGCCGAGCGGCCGCTGACATCGGCCAGGCGGCTGGAGATATCGCTGTACACCGGATTCATCGACGCGGTGCCCGAGGACGCCCCACGCGGCACCACCAGCGTCGGTTGCGCCGCCGCGCCGCTGCGCGCGCCGCTTTGCAGGTCGCGGATCTGGCTGTCGATGCGCAACACGCTCGGATGCTGGTCGGTGTAGCTCATCAGCAGCTTGGCGCGTTCGGCCTGCAGCTCCGCTATCTGCACCTGCATCATGCTGCCGCGGCTCTGCATCACGCCCAGCGGGCTTTGCCGCGATAGCTGCGAGCGCAGCGCGCCTTGCGCTGCCTGCGCGTCGGCCAGGTCCAGGCGGGCATCGTCGACGGCGCGCCGCAGTTCGGCGATACGGCGAACCACGTCTTCATCCGATCCCGCGCGCGCATCGGGGTTGGCCTTGCGGAAGGCGGCCAGTTTGGCTTCGGCGTCGCTCAGACGGGTGTGGTAACGAGCCACCTGCGTGCTAGTGAACTCGTAGGCGCTCCTGGCCTGTGCGGCACGGGCCGCCAGGCTTTCCTGGATGATCATTTCGCCGAGCTTGCCGGCGACGCGGTACGCGCGCAGAGGACTGCTGTCGCTGTAACTGACCCGCACCAGGTTCGGCACTTGCTTGGACGAGCTGATGTCGGTCCGGTTGGCGATCTGCTTGATCAGCTGTTCCTGCTCCAACGCGCTGGGATGGCTGTCCATCCAGCCGCCGACTTTCAGCACCTCGCGCATCACCTTGCGGCTGAATGCCACCTCGCGCGCGACCGCGGATCGATCCACGACCTCGACGTTGGCCGGGGACTTGCCCGTCGCCCAGGTGTTCTCGTCTACCATGATCGTGGTGGACGAGGTGTAGTTCTTGGACAGGGTCAGGCCGAAGAACAGGGCGCCCAGCGCGACCGTCGCGAAGATCGCGGCGAGGAACACCGGGCGACGCCGCGTCTCCTCGAAGACGACGGGCAACAGCGTCGCCGTCGTCGGCAGGCGGCTTTCAGGGGCGACCCATTCGACTAGTGCAGTATTCATAGGGCGCGTCTCATAGGGCGCGTCTCACAGGGCGCGTTCAGGCACGGTGATCACGTCGCCGGGGGCTACCGGATAGTTGGTCGCCAGGTCGCCGCTGTTGAGGATGCGATCGAGTTTGACGGAGTAGCTCTGGGTTTCCTGTCCGTTGCGGCGGTACAGACCGGAGCGGCCGGGCGCCGCGAACTCGGTCACGCCGCCGGCGGCCAGCACCGCGTCGAGCACGGTCATGCCCTGGCGATAGGGGATGGATACCGGAGTCCGCACCGCGCCAGTGACTCGCACCCGGGACAGGTACTCGTGGCTGCGCAGTTCGGTGAGTATCACCGTGACCTGGGGCTGGCGGACGAAGGCCCCGAGCTTGGTCTGCACTTCCTTGGAGACCTCGTCCGGTAGCCGGCCGGCCGCCATCACGTCGCCGACCAGCGGCACGGTGATGTTGCCGTCGGGCCTCACCGGGGCGGTGATGCTCAGATTTTTATCAGGGTCGGGCCACACCGACACCTGGACGACGTCGTCGACCCCGATTCGATACGCCGAGGCCGTGGTCGGCGCGTCGGCAGGAGGCGCGGTGGATAGGGCACCGCTGGAGCTCGCGCACGCGGCCAGCAGCAATGACACACAGACAGCCCACAAACCGATCACGATGCGCATGGCGATTCTCCAATCTAGCCTCTGTTCCGAACGGTGGGGGCGGGGTAACCCGGCCAGCCGGACGCCGTAGTCATGCAACTACGGGGCCAAGGTTGGACGGCATTCAGCTCCCCGTGGATCAACTCCCGTAAAAACCGCGGTACCACTCGACGAACCTGCGTACTCCTACCTCTACCGGTGTGGAGGGCGTGTATCCGGTGTCGCGCTGTAGTGCCTGGACGTCGGCGTAGGTGTCGGGGACGTCGCCGGGTTGCAGCGGCAGCATCCGCAGCTCGGCCTTGCGGCCCAGGCATTCCTCCAGCACCTCGATGTAGCGCAGCAGCTGGATCGGCCGGTGGCTGCCGATGTTGTAGACCCGGTAGGGCGCCGTGGAACTGGCCGGGTTGGGGGTCAGCGGATCGAAGTCCGGATCCGGCCCGGGTATGCGGTCGAGCGTGCGGATCACGCCTTCGACGATGTCGTCGATGTAGGTGAAGTCGCGTGTGTGGTGGCCGTGGTTGAAGACATCCAGCGGCTCGCCCGCCAGGATGCGGCGCGTGAACAGGAACAGCGCCATGTCCGGGCGGCCCCAAGGACCGTACACCGTGAAAAAGCGCAGGCCGGTGGTCGGCAGCGCGAACAGGTGGCTGTAGGTGTGTGCCATCAGCTCGTTGGCCTTCTTGGTCGCCGCGTACATGCTGACCGGGTGGTCGACGCTGTCGGCCACGTCGAACGGCAGCTTGCGGTTGGCGCCGTACACCGAACTGGACGAGGCATAGACCAGGTGCTCGACGCAGCGATGTCTGCAGGCCTCGAGCACGTTCATGAAACCGACGATATTGCTGTCGACGTAGGCGTGGGGGTTTTCCAGCGAGTAGCGCACGCCGGCCTGCGCGGCCAGGTTGACGACGCGCTGGGGTGCGAACTCGCCGAACGCGGCGTCAAGGGCCGGGCGATCCTCCAGCGCTGCCCGCACGAACCGGAAGCCGGGGTGTGGCAGCAGCCGGTCCAGCCGCGCCTCTTTCAGCCGGGGGTCGTAGTAGCCGTTGACGTTGTCGTATCCCAGCACGTCGTCGCCGCGTTCGAGCAGGCGTTCGCTCAGACGCGATCCGATGAAGCCGGCGGCTCCGGTGACAAGTACGCGCATGCTTCCGGGTCCTACAGGCAGCCGTCGACGCTGGCGCGGGGGAAGGCGCCCTTCACGTCGAACAAAACCGCGTCCGGCGTGCCGAACGCGCGGATGCCGTCGATACCCAGCTCGATGAACTCGCGATGGGCGACGGCGAGGATGACGGCGTCGTACTGGCCCGGATCGGGGTCGGACACCAGGTCGATGCCGTACTCGGAATGTGCATGCTCGGCGCTGACCCAGGGATCGTGCACGTCGACATGGGCGTTGAAACCGCGCAGCTCGTTGACGATATCCACGACCCTGGTGTTGCGCAGATCCGGGCAGTTCTCCTTGAACGCCAGTCCGAGCACCAGCACGCGCTTGTGCGCAGCCTTGCCGTTGCACCTGGACATCAGCCGCACCAGGCGGCGGGCGACGTAACCGCCCATGCCGTCGTTGATGCGCCGGCCGGCGAGGATCATGTCGGCGTGATGGCCGATCTGCTGCGCCTTGTGGGTCAGGTAATAGGGGTCCACGCCGATGCAGTGACCGCCGACCAGGCCCGGGCGGAACGGCAGGAAATTCCACTTGGTGCCGGCCGCGCGCAGGACTTCGTGCGTGTCCATGTCGAGCCGGTGGAAGATCATCGCCAGCTCGTTGATCAGCGCGATGTTGACGTCGCGCTGGATGTTCTCGATCACCTTGGCCGCTTCGGCGACGCGGATGCTGGAGGTCTTGTGTGTACCCGCCGTGACGATGCGCCGATACAGCGCATCGACGAAATCGGCCGCTTCGGGCGTGGAGCCGGACGTCACCTTCTGGATGGTTTCGAGCCGGTGCTCGTGATCGCCGGGATTGATCCGCTCGGGACTGTACCCGGCGTAGAAGTCCTGGTTGTAACGAAGGCCGGACTCGCGCTCGATGATCGGGACGCACACCTCTTCGGTGGCGCCCGGATAGACCGTGGACTCGTAGATCACGACGCCGCCCGGCGCGATGGCGCGCGCCACGGTGCGGCTTGCCGATTCCAGCGGGCGCAGGTCGGGGCGCTTGAACTCGTCGATAGGGGTCGGCACGGTGACGATGAATACGTTGCAGTCCGCCAGCGCCTCGGCATGGCTGGAGCAGGTGAGCATCGTGGCGGCGCGCAGTTCCTCGGACGAGACTTCGAGCGTGTGGTCGTGATGGCGGCCGAGTTCGGCCACGCGTTCAGCATTGATGTCGAACCCCAGCGTCGGGAAGTGGCGACCGAATGCGACGGCCAGGGGAAGCCCGACATAGCCCAGGCCGATCACCGCAATCCTGATCCGATCCATGGAAGGTAGCGGGGCGGTCATCGCGTCACGTTCTCCGGTCTGGGGGGATGCTTCGAGGTCAGAGCACGCGATGCGTGCCCGAAGGCGGACATGGCCGGACACCGGAACGCAGTCCCCTGTACGAAATCAGAACGCAGGACGCCGGGATTACCGGCAAGCCGGGGTTTCTGCGTTGTGACTGTCGAAGGCGAACAACGGAGAGTCCGATGCGTATCCTGGTGACCGGAGGTGCCGGCTATATCGGCGGCCACACATGCGTGGTGCTGGCCGAACGCGGTCATCAGATCGTCATCGCGGACAACTTCAGCAACAGCTCGCCGTTGGTGCTGCAGCGCCTGAGCCGCCTGACCCACAAGGTGATCGCATCGCACCGGCTGGACCTGCGCGACCGCGATGCGCTGTCGTCGCTGCTGGAGACCTATCGTTTCGATGCCGTGATGCATTTCGCCGCATCCAAGGCGGTGGGCGAGTCGTGCGAGAGGCCATTGGACTATTACGACAACAACGTCGGCGGCAGCACCGCGCTGTTGCAGGCCATGAACCGGGCCAAGGTGCGCCGGCTGGTGTTCAGTTCGTCGGCCACCGTGTATGGCGACCCGCAACGGGTCCCGCTGGACGAGAGCGCCCCACTGCAGCCCTGCAACCCCTACGGGCGCACCAAAGCGGTGACCGAGCAGATGATCGGGGACCTGTGCGCCGCCGATCCGATGTTCAACGCGGCCTGCCTGCGCTACTTCAATCCGGTGGGGGCGCACCCATCCGGCATGATCGGCGAGGATCCTTCCGGCATCCCGAACAACCTGATGCCCTACATCTGCCAGGTGGCGGTGGGGCGGCACGAGCGCCTGAGCATCTTCGGCAACGACTATCCGACGGTGGATGGCACCGGCGTGCGCGACTACCTGCACGTGCTCGACCTGGCGCGCGCGCATGCCGATGCGCTGGAGTACCTGTCCGACACCGGCCGCAACCTCACCGTCAATCTGGGCACGGGCCGTGGCGT
Source organism: Lysobacter sp. (assembly GCA_036525015.1). Lineage (GTDB taxonomy): Bacteria > Pseudomonadota > Gammaproteobacteria > Xanthomonadales > Xanthomonadaceae > Lysobacter_J. The sequence continues at coordinate 7,291 of DATDBD010000200.1, read as the reverse complement.
GAGCGTGCTGGAGCTGGTCCGCGCATTCGAGCGGGCGTCGGGTCGCGAAATTCCGTATGACATCGTCAGTCGCCGGCCCGGCGACGTGGCGGCCATGTACGCCGACCCTTCACTGGCCCAGGCAATGCTGGGCTGGCGAGCCGAGCTGGATCTGGAGGCCATGTGCCGCGATGCCTGGCACTGGCAGACGACGAACCCGGACGGTTACCGCGCCCTCGAGCGCATTCGCCGGATTCCCGGGATCCGTCACCGTCGCCGGGGCATCGCCCAGGCGTGATGTCGGGCGTCACCTGGCGAAGGGTTTGGCCGGTCCCCGGCTGGCGGCAGGCGGCGCGCGCCGGGCCAACAGCACGCGCCTGACCTGCAACGCCGCGATGATCAGAAACACGAGGAACGCCAGGCCCACGGACGCCTGGACGACCTGGGCCTCCGGCCCGGCCGCCAGCGGCTGCGAGGGTGGCACGCGCGTGGCGGTTTCGGTGATGGCCGGGATCATGTGGAAGAACAGCGTCATCGAGTAGCCGACCACCGACACATAGACGGACAGCCGGCCGAACCAGTTCCCCCGTTCGGCACTAAGGGCGATGGCCATCACCAGCAGGGTCAGGATGCCCAGCGCATGCGGCTTGCCGAAGCCACCGTGCTGGAAAATGAAGAAGCCGGTCAGGCAGGTCAGGATCGTCATGATCAGATAGATGCGGCCCGACCTGATCCGGGAGTTGATCTCGCCGTAACGGACCAGGGCGACCACGCCCGCGGCTACCGCGACCAGGCTGATGACCGTATGGACCATCCCGAAGGGGGTAATGCCCAGCATGGTTGCGTTCCTCGGTGCGGATGGCCGGTTCGAAGGGCCGATGAAATGGTCCGTGCCAAGGGGGAACGTATCCAGGGGCCGCCAGCGGTCACGCGGTCTTCACGCCGTCAGCGCCTCCAGCAACTGGTCGGTGGTCAGCACCGCATGGGCGAATGCCGGCGCGTTGATGTCGTGCGCCGCGTGCATCGCCTCGGCGCTGAAGGCGGCGGTGGCGTCGCGCACCAGCGTGACGTGATAGCCCAGTTCGCTCGCGAAGCGGCCGGTGGACTCGATGCAGGTGTTGGCGATCAGGCCTACCAGGATCACGTGGCTGACCAAGCGCTGCTTGAGCAGCAGGTCCAGGTCGGTATTGGCGAAGCCGCTGCCGCCCCAGTGCTCCTTGACGACCACGTCGCCGCCCTTCGGCGCGTAGTCGGGAAACCATTCGCCGCCCCAGCTGCCCCTGGCAAACACCTGGGCCCTGGCGGCGCCGAGCTGGTAGGGCGTCGGGTGGTCCCAGCCGGTGAAGTCGTCCGGTTCGGCGCGATGGTGCGGCACGATGAACACCGGCAGCGACGCCGAGCGCACGCAGGCCAGGATCCGCTTGAGGTTGTCGTGTAGCCGCACCGATTGTGCGACCTGCGCGACCCGCGGCCAGAGCTTTCCGCCATCGGCCAGGAAGTCGTTGTAGGGGTCCACGAACAGCAGCGCGGTGTGACCGGGGGGATAGGCAGGAAGGGGGATGGCTGACATGGGAACTCCGGCGGCGTGCCTTGCGCGGGAGGCGCGCCCCGATCGTCCGGCCGTCGACAGCGGCGGTCTTGTACGCCAGTGCGGCCGGCTCGTCGGGCGTCGATCACGCCGCGCGACCCGCCACATATTGCTCACGCGGATCTCGCGTGCGCTTGGCGATGATCGTGCCGGGTGCCGCGCGTATTCAGTCGATGCCGAGCGGCAGGTCGTATCGCAGGCTGGAGCGAGTGGCTGCGCTTCCTGGTTCGAAGCCAAGACCGCTGCGTGGGACTGGCAATCACCCGATGGAGGCAGTGGCAGCACAGGCTTTGGGGTGTTCACTGCAGTGGCAACAAACGCCGAGGCTGGAAGCGCGAGGTGACCATCAAGGGACGAACCGGGGGCACCCGCGCCGCTCGCTTGCGAGAAGGCTGCGATGGACCTGATCGAGGTTTACATGACCGACGTTTCCTGGACTGCACCGACCGATACGCGCGATGCGCTGCACGACAATGCGTTGCGTGACGATGGGCCGGATGAGGCCGGCATCGCCCCACGCTGGGGACGCGGGCTGCCACCTGGAACCGTGGCCCGCATCCGCGACTACATGCTCACCCACATCGGCGAAAGCATCAGTCTGGAAGCGCTGGCTCGAGTGGCCTGCATGAGCCGCTTCCATTTCGCCCGACGCTTCCGCCAGAGCACCGGATATAGCCCGATGACGTTCCTGCTGCACGTGCGCATCCAGCGTGCCCGGCGTCTGCTTGAAGAAGGCGAAAGCAAGATCGCGGATATCGCCGCCGAGCTCGGCTTCTTCGACCAGAGCCATTTCACGAGGACCTTCCGACGCAGCATCGGCATGAGCCCGCGTGCCTATGCGCATTCGTACGCGCGCTGCGCAAAAACGGTTCTCTCGTAAGGAGCGATGCTTCCCGCGTTCGCGATTTGAATAAGCGCCTGCGAAGGTCAGCCAAGCAGGCTCGAAACCACCGCCTGCGGCTGCTTCATCCAGGTGTAATGGTCCGCACGGGCGCCGAGGCGCGACTCGTGGAAAACCTCCACGCGGCGCGGCGCGTGGCGCATCTTCGACAGCAGGAAGTTCAGCGAGGACTCCGGCCCGAGCCAGTCGCGGTCGAAGGCGATGGCGTGGGTGTCGACCACCAGGGCGCCCAACGCCGCCTCCAGGTCGATGTCCAGACCGGCGGCCGCATAGCGCCCGCTGAGGCCGCTGCGGCTCCAGTCCTCGATCAGTCCGCGGGCTTCCTGTCCGCCAAATCCGATGCGCCGACCGGGCAAGGCGCCTTGGACTCGCGCCAGCCATGGCAGGAAACGGTAGGCCAGAGGCAGCCAGAGCTTGTTCGGCATCGGGAACACGCGCCAGTAGGGCGAGCCGCTGGCCACCAGCCACAGCCGTCCGGCCGAATTGGGGGACAGGGCGAGGCGGCAACACGCGATCTGACCACCGAGGCTGTGCCCGCCGATGATGCCCGGCAACCCGGGGACGTGCTTTTCGATCAGTGTTTCGCTGGCGGGCAGGTCGTGGGTCAGCAACTCGCGATAGCCCCAGTTGTGGCGACGGTCGGCGCGCAGGTTGCTGGAGCCGTGACCGCGCCATTCGTGGATGAACACCGCGATCCCCCGCGCCGCCAATGCTTCGGCGAAGGGCAGGTAGTGCTTGGCGGCGATGCCGAGCGCCGGCAGCCACAGCAGGCTGGCGGTGGGCGCGGCCGGGATGCGTGCGAGCACGTGCCAGCGGTGACCATCGTCGGCCGCGACTTCGAGTTCGAGGGATTGCACGGCGTCAGACATGCGCAGCCGCACCAAGGTGATCGAGCACGACGATGTTGCTGCGACCCGGACGATAGCCACCGCGCAACGCGGCATGCACGTAGTCGGCGGCCACCATGCAACTGCTCTCCAGTGAACGGCCGAGGCACAGGTTGGCGGCCACGGCAGAGGCCAGCGTGCAGCCGGTACCGTGCGCTTCCAACTGCAGGCGGGGATGGGTGATGGCCTTCACCTGGGAGCCATCGGCGAACAGGTCGACGACGTCGCCGATGCCGGGCAGGTGGCCGCCCTTGAGCAGCACGCCACGCGCACCGAGACGACGCAGTCCATCGATGGCTTCGTGCATCGCCGCGACATTGGCGATGGGGCGGTCCAGCAGCAGCTCCGCCTCTGGCAGGTTGGGCGTGATCAGCGTCGCCAGCGGCATCAGGCGGCCGCGCATCGCATCGAGCGCACTGGTTTCCAGCAGGCGCACGCCCGAGGTCGACACCATCACCGGATCGAGCACGACGTGCGCGGGACGGTGATGTTCGATCGCCTGCGCCACGGCCTCGATGACCTCGGCGTTGGCCAGCATGCCCAGCTTGACCGCACCGATGTCGAAGTCGTCAAAGCAGGCGTCGATCTGCGCGCGCAGGAAGCCCACGTCGGGCACGTTCACCGCCGTCACGCCGCGCGTGTGCTGCGCGGTGAGCGCGGCGATCGCGCTGAGTCCGTGCACGCGATGCGCAGCGAAGGTCTTCAGATCGGCTTGTATGCCGGCGCCGCCGCCGGAGTCGGAGCCGGCGATGGTCAGGGCGGACAGGGGGGCCATGTGGGCCAGCGGCATGTCGGTCATGACGACAGTGTGCCCGCCGGACCCCTCCACATGCGATAGCCGAAATAGGCGATGCCGGTGCTGCCGGTCAGCGTCGCGGGCAGATACAACGTGCGGTATCCGTAATGCGGAAACAGCAACGCCCCGATCACGCCACCGAGCAGGAACCCGCAGATGATCAGCGTGCACAGCCACAGCCGGCGCTGGTCCACGGCCATGCCGCGCAGGCGGTGCCCGAGGAACACGCCCAGGTCGGTGAACATTCCGGTCAGGTGCGAAGTCCGCACCAGTGCGCCGCTGTAGGTGGCCGTCATCGCGTTCTGCAAACCACAGGCCATCGCAGCCAATGCCGCACCGGCGATCTGCTGGCGTTCGAACAGCGGCACGGAGAAAGCGAGCAGCACGGCTTCGATCGCCAGCGCCACGCCATAGCGTCTCCCGAGCCGCAACGTGCTGTCCTGGATGAGCATGCCGCTCAAGGCCGCGCCGCCGACAAAGGCCAGGATCATCAGCAACAGGTGAAAAGAAGCGCGCGCCTGACCTTGGGCGATGCTCGCGCCGAGCAGGCTGGTGGTGCCGGTCAGGTGGGTGACCGCCTGGTGCTCGAAGCCGAGATAGCCGACCACGTTGACCATGCCTGCGACCACGGCCAGGCTGGCGGCACCGCTCCAGACCCAGGTCGGCAATCGCGAGATCAAGGCGGTCTCCTCATGGCATTGCAACCGCCACCGGGGCGGTCATCGATACGTCCATTTGCGACTCCGGCCCGGACCGAAGTCCGGGCCGGGGCACGCGGTTTCCAGCGTTACAGCACTTCCGACGCGTAATCGGCCAGGCGCGAGCGCTCGCCGCGACGCAGCGTGACGTGGCCGCTGTGGTCCCAGTTCTTGAAGCGGTCCACCGCGTATGTCAGGCCCGAAGTGGTTTCGGTGAGGTAGGGCGTGTCGATCTGCTCGACGTTGCCCAGGCACACGATCTTGGTGCCGGGGCCGGCGCGCGTGATCAGCGTCTTCATCTGCTTGGGCGTGAGGTTCTGAGCCTCGTCCAGGATCAGCCAGCGGTTGAGGAAGGTGCGGCCGCGCATGAAGTTGAGCGAGCGGATCTTGATGCGGCTGGCGAGCAGGTCATTGGTCGCCGCGCGGCCCCAGCTGCCGCCGTCCTGGTTGTGGGTGAGCACTTCCAGGTTGTCGGTCAGCGCGCCCATCCACGGCGTCATCTTTTCCTCTTCGGTGCCGGGCAGGAAGCCGATGTCCTCGCCGACGCTGACGGTGGCGCGGGTCATGATGATCTCGCGGTAGCGCTGCTGGTCCATGGTCTGGGCCAGGCCTGCCGCCAGCGCCAGCAGCGTCTTGCCGCTGCCCGCGGTGCCGAGCAGGCTGACGAAGTCGATCTCCGGATCCATCAGCGCGTTGAGCGCGAAGTTCTGCTCGCGGTTGCGCGCGGTGATACCCCAGACCGCATGCTGGTTGTGGCGGTAGTCGTCGACGATCTGCAGCGTCACGCGGCTGTCGGTGAGCCGGGCGACCCTGAGCTCGGATTCGTCGTCGCCAGGCAGGTACAGGAACTGGTTGGGATGCCAGTCGTCGTCCTCGTGGCGCGCGATCTCGTAGAAGGTGCGGCCCTTTTCGGTCCAGGACTTCAGGTCTTTGCCGTGGCGCTGCCAGAAATCCTCCGGCAGTGCGGTGGCGCCGCTGTAGAGCAGGCTGAAGTCGTCGAGAGCGCGGTCGTTCTCGTAGTCCTCCGACACGATCCCTGCGATCGATGCCTTGATGCGCAGGTTGATGTCCTTGGAAACGAACACCACGGGCACGCCGGGGTCGGTTTCCTTCAGCGACAGGATCGAGCCGAGGATGTGGTTGTCCGGGATCACCGCGCCGAAGCGCTTGCCGGAGTCGAAGTCGCGCGTCTGGAAGCGCAGCTTGCCGATGCTCTGCTCGCCGCGCAGTTGCAGCCCCTGCGGACGGGCGAGAGTGATGCCGTCGTGGATCCTGGAGGTGCCTTCGACCTCGATCAGTTCATTGAGAAAGCGGCTGACCTGGCGGGCGTTGCGACTGGCTTCTGACGTGCCTTTCTTGGCGTTGTCGAGTTCCTCGATGACCTGCATCGGCAGGAAGACGTCGTGTTCCTCGAATTTGAACAGCGCGGTCGGGTCGTGCATCAGGACGTTGGTATCTAGCACGTAGATCCGCTTGCTTCTGGTCATCTAACGCTCCGATGCGGGTTGAACCTGTTGACGGACGGGCACGGCAGCGCCGCCGTGGCCCGCGGGGCGGGACGGCGGTGCGATTGGAAATACAGGGTGGTCACTGCGTCGTGGCAGCCTTGAGGCTTTCGAGGACGGCTTGGGCATGTCCGGGAACTTTCACCGGTCGCCATGACTGGGCAATGACGCCCCCGGGATTGGACACGAAATCGATCAGGAACGTGCTGCGCTCGATGCCGAGCACCTTGCGGCCGTACATGTTCTTTTCCTTGATCACGCCGAAGGCCTGGCACAGGGCTTCGTCGGCGTCGCTGACCAGGTCGAACGTGAAGCCCTGCTTGGTGCAGAAGTTCTGGTGGGACTTGATCGAGTCGCGCGAGACGCCCAGCACGGTCGCGCCGAGTTTCTTGAACTTCGGCAGCAGGGCGTTGAAGTCCAGCCCCTCGGTGGTGCAGCCGGGCGTGCTGTCCTTGGGATAGAAGTACAGCACCAGCCACTGGCCGGCGTAGTCCTTCAGGTGCGCGGTTTCGCCGCTGGACAGCGCCAGGGGCAGGGTGGAGACGTTCTTGGGAATTCGGTCGCCGGTGTCGAGCATGGTTCGCTTCGCGCTGCTTGGCTCCGAGTGTGCCGCTAATCCGATGTCCGTGACAAGGTGTCGCGACAGGTCAATCAGAACTTCATCGGATCCATGATGGCGTCGAGGTTGAGGTGGTCGCAAAACTCGAGGAAGTCGTCGCGCAACGCAGCGATGTGCATGCTCGACGGCACCCCGATGGTGACCTGGGCCGAGAACATGTCTGCGCCGGTCTGCATCGCGCGGTAGCGCGAGCAGTGCAGGCTTTCGATGGTGATGCCCTGGCGGTCGAAGAAATCGGCCAGCTGGAACAGGATCCCCGGCTTGTCGGCGGCGACCACTTCGACTATGTACGGCAGCAGGTTGGACTGCACCTGTTTG
>DATDBD010000199.1:0-3305 GCA_036525015.1 Lysobacter sp. | reverse complement strand
AGCTGTCCTGACCGGCCCCAGCTCCGCATCCAACCAGTACCAAGGAACCCCCCATGAAAGCACCCGTCCGCGTCGCCGTCACCGGAGCAGCCGGCCAGATCGGCTATTCGCTCGTATTCCGCATCGCTTCCGGCGAAATGCTTGGCAAGGACCAGCCCGTCATCCTGCAGATGCTGGAGCTGCCGATGGAGAAGGCCCAGGCCGCGCTCAAGGGCGTGATGATGGAGCTGGAAGACTGCGCGTTCCCGCTGCTGGCCGGCATGGTCGGCACCGATGACGCCGAGGTCGCGTTCAAGGACGCCGACATCACCCTGCTGGTCGGCGCGCGTCCGCGCGGCCCGGGCATGGAGCGCAAGGACCTGCTGCTGGAGAACGCCAAGATCTTCACCGCCCAGGGCGCCGCGCTGAACAAGGTCGCCTCACGCAACGTGAAGGTGCTGGTGGTCGGCAACCCGGCCAACACCAATGCCTACATCGCCATGAAGTCGGCACCGGACCTGCCGGCCAAGAACTTCACCGCGATGCTGCGCCTGGACCACAACCGCGCGCTGTCGCAACTGGCCAACAAGGCTGGCGTCGCAGTGGGCGACATCGACAAGCTGATCGTGTGGGGCAATCACAGCCCGACCATGTACCCGGACTACCGCTTCGCCACTGTCGAAGGCCAATCGCTGAAGGACAAGATCAACGACGCCGACTGGAACGCCAACACCTTCATCCCGCAGGTCGGCAAGCGCGGCGCCGCGATCATCGAGGCCCGCGGCCTGTCCTCGGCGGCTTCTGCGGCCAATGCCGCCATCGACCACATCCACGACTGGGTGCTGGGCACCAACGGCAAGTGGGTGACGATGGGCGTGCCGTCGGACGGCAGCTACGGCATCCCGGAAGGCGTGATGTACGGCGTGCCGGTGACCTGCGCCAACGGCGAATACACCCGCATCGAAGGCCTGGCGGTCGACGACTTGAGCCGTGCGGCCATGGACAAGACGCTGGCCGAGCTCGAGGAAGAGCGTGCTGGCGTGGCGCATCTGCTGGGCTGATTCATCGCCTCGATGCGAATGGAAACGGGGCGGCCTTGGCCGCCTCGTTTTTTTTTGGCAAATCCCCACGATTTCCCTTTTTCGAAAGGGGGGAAGAATCCTGCTTCGACCAAGGTCGTAACGCTTCCTTCCCCGCACAGGACTAGCCTCGACGCAAACTGTGTTGAGGGAGCGTCATGCGTTACGAGGATTTCTACCGCCGTTCAATCGAGGAGCCCGAGGCCTTCTGGGCCGAGCAGGCGAGGGCGATCCATTGGCACAAGGCGCCCGAGCGCACCCTCGACTATTCCAATCCGCCGTTCCGCAAGTGGTTTTGCGGTGGTGAAACCAACCTCTGCTACAACGCGGTCGACCGGCACCTGGACGAACGGGGCGATCAACTCGCGCTCATAGCACTTTCCTCCGAAACCGGCACGACCCGCGAGATCACGTATCGCGAGCTGCATCGCGAGGTAAACACCTTCGCCGCCGTGTTGAAGGCGCTGGATGTCGGTCGCGGCGACCGCGTCGTGATCCACATGCCCAACATGGCCGAAGCCGTGTTCGCGATGCTGGCCTGCGCACGCATCGGCGCCGTGCATTCGGTGGTGTTCGGGGGCTTCGCCTCGCACAACCTGGCGCTGCGCATCGACGATGCCGGGCCGAAACTGCTGATCTGCGCAGATGCAGGCATGCGCGGTGGCAAGGTGATTGCGTACAAGCCACTGGTCGATGCCGCCTGCGACGAAGCGCAGTCGCCGCCTCCCAGGGTGCTGGTCGTCAGTCGCGGCCTCGATCCGCAGTGCACCTTCATCAAAGGACGCGATGTCGACTTCGCCACGATGCGCTCGCAACACGAAGGCGAGCTTGTCGATGTGCAGTGGTTGGCGTCCAACGAGCCCAGCTATCTGCTCTACACCTCTGGCACCACCGGCAAGCCCAAGGGCGTCCAGCGTGACGTAGGCGGCTACGCGGTCGCACTAGCACTGTCGATGTGGTCGATCTACGACGTGCGCGCGGGGCAGGTGATGTTCTCGACCTCCGATGTCGGCTGGGCGGTGGGTCATTCGTACAACGTGTACGGGCCATTGATCGCCGGTGCGACCTCAGTGCTTTACGAGGGGTTGCCGACGAGTCCCGACCCGGGTGTCTGGTGGGGCATCTGCGAGCGCTACGGCGTGCGCACGATGTTCTCCTCTCCGACTGGAATCCGCGTGCTGAAGAAACAGGACGCGTCGTGGCTGAGCAAGCACGACCTGTCCAAGTTGCAATGGCTGTTCCTGGCCGGCGAGCCGCTCGACGAACCAACGGCGCACTGGATCACCGACGGCATCGGCAAGACCGTCATCGACAACTACTGGCAGACCGAAACCGGCTGGCCGGTGCTGGCGCTGATGCCGGGGTTGGACATGAAGCCGGTGAAGTTCGGTTCGCCGGGGTTGCCGACGCCCGGTTACAAGCTGCGCGTCATCGACGATGGCACCGGCGAGGACCTGGCGCCGGGAGAGAAGGGCGTGCTGGTGATCGAGCCGCCGTTGCCACCGGGTTGCCTGACCACCGTCTGGAACGACGATGCCCGCTTCCTGACGAGCTACTTCAGCCATTTCAAGCAACTGGTGTACAGCTCGCTGGACTGGGCGATCCGCGACGAGGACGGCTACACCTTCATCCTGGGCCGGACCGATGATGTGATCAACGTCGCCGGCCATCGCCTGGGCACGCGCGAGATCGAGGAGTCCTGCGCCACCTGTTCCAGCGTGGCCGAAGCGGCGGTGATCGGCGTGTACGACGAGCTGAAGGGGCAGGTCCCGGTCGTGTTCGCCACGCTCAAGCAGGTCGGCCACGACGAGACACCGGCGCAGGCGGCAGCGCACATGCGCCAGCAAGTGGTCGAGCAGCTCGGTGCATTGGCGCGACCGGCGCGCGTCTATGTCGTCAATGCACTGCCCAAGACGCGCTCGGGCAAGCTGCTGCGACGCTCGCTGCTGGCACTGGCCGAGAGCCGCGATCCGGGCGACCTGTCCACACTGGACGACCCGGCGGCGCTGGACGAGGTGCGCCGGGCGCTGGAGCGTGGACCCGACACCGGCGCCTGAGCGGCGCTATTCCTGCGTTGCGGGCGGTGCACCGGCGTAGCGGGCGCGCGGCCGGATCAGTCCGCCCTGCGCCTGCTGTTCCAGCGCATGCGCCAGCCAGCCCGCGAGACGGCCCGCCGCGAACATCACCAGCGCCGGCGTTGCAGGCAGCCGGTGTGCATGGCAAATGGCCGCGAGCATGAAGTCGATG
>DATDBD010000198.1:0-2230 GCA_036525015.1 Lysobacter sp. | reverse complement strand
GCAAGCCACGGACGTTCAAAACCCATCGCGATCCCCTCTGTAATTCTCGCGTTGATTGCCGCACTGCCGAATGCGCTGGCGTACGGTCTTTACCGGATTGGAGCATAGGCACTAGAGGCTGGCAAGGCGACCCTCAGGCCGGTAAACGCAGGCGACCACGATGTGAGGTCGTGTCAGGATGCGGGTCTCTTGCTGTCGAGGAGCCATCATGCTGAAACCTTCCCGCCCGGCATTTCGGGTGCCGTCCTGGCTCGCGCCGGCCCTGCTGGTGCTGGCCTTGCTGGGCTGTTCGCGAACCCCGCCGGAGGAGCGCCTGCGAGCGGCCATGAGCGGCCTGCAGGCGAGCATCGAGCAGCGCGATGCGAAAGAGCTGGAGTCGTACCTGGCGCAGGACTTCGTCGGTCCGGATGGGCTCGATCGCGAAGGAGCGCGCCGCATGGCGCAGGTGCTGTTCCTGCGGCATCGCGATGTCGGCGTGCGTGCGGGGCCAGGGGAGGTCACGCTGCAAGCGGGGCACGCGACGGTACGTTTCAGTGCGGCGCTGACCGGCGGTGCAGGCGGCCTGTTGCCCGATTCGGCCCAGGTCTACGACGTGGAGAGCGGGTGGCGGGACGAGGAGGGCACTTGGCGGCTGACCAGTGTGCGTTGGACGCCGAAGTTCGAGCCAGCCCGATAGGGCGCGGCTGGAACCAAGCGCGGCTGAAGCGCACGTTGTGCCGAAGGCCCTCGCGCGAGCGCGAGGGCAGGCTTCCGCCCGGTCCGAAGGTCAGGCGATCTTCTTCGCGGCCAGATCACGAAGCACGTAATGCAGGATGCCGCCGTAGTGGCTGGGGCACGACCGCTTGCGCGCCACTGGTAGCGCGTCGCGCCGAAGGCCCTCGCGCCGAGCGCGAGGGCAGGCTTCCGCCCGAGCCGAAGCTCAGGCGACCTTCTTCGCAGCCAGATCTCGAAGCACGTAATGCAGGATGCCGCCGTGTCGGAAATACTCCACTTCCTTCGGCGTTAACAGCAGCACTTTCACTTCGAACTGCGTAGCCGTTCCGTCGACCTTGGTGGCCGCGACCGTGGCGGTCTTGGCGGCACCGTCCCGCAGGCCGGTCACGCTGAAGGTCTCCGAACCATCCAGGCCGAGCTTCTGGGCATTGTCTCCTTCCTTGAATTGCAAGGGCAGCACGCCCATGCCGACCAGGTTGGAACGGTGGATGCGCTCGAAGGTTTCGGCGATCACCGCCTTCACGCCGAGCAGGTTGGTGCCCTTGGCCGCCCAGTCGCGCGACGAACCGGTGCCGTACTCCTTGCCTGCCAGCACCACCAGCGGCACGCCGTCGGCCTTGTAGCGCATCGCGGCGTCATAGATCGACAGCTTATCGGTGCTGCCGTGCGCGCCGTGATAGATCGTGTTGCCGCCTTCCTCGCCGCCGAGCATGAGGTTCTTGATGCGGATGTTGGCGAACGTGCCGCGCACCATCACGTCGTCGTTGCCGCGACGGCTGCCGTAGCTGTTGAAGTCCGCCGGTTGCACGCCGCGCTCGATCAGGAAACGTCCCGCCGGTGAATCCTTCTTGATGTTGCCGGCCGGCGAGATGTGGTCGGTGGTGATCGAGTCGCCGAACATGCCCAGGACGCGGGCACCGCGCACGTCATCGATGGTGCCCACCTGCATGGTGATGCCGTCGAAGTAGGGCGGGTTCTTGATGTAGGTCGACTCCCCGTCCCAGCGGAAAGATTCGCCCTCCGGCGATGCGATCTGGTTCCAGCGCGAATCGCCCTTGAACACATCGGCGTAGTTCTGCGCGAACAGCTCCGGACCCACCGTGGCGGAGATGATGTCGCCGATCTCCTTGTTGCTCGGCCAGATGTCGCGCAGGTACACGTCCTTTCCGTCCGGGGTGTGCCCGATAGGCTCGCGGGTCATGTCGATGTCGACGGTTCCAGCCAGCGCGTACGCCACCACCAGCGGCGGCGACGCCAGGTAGTTCATCTTGACCTCGGGATGCACCCGTCCTTCGAAATTGCGGTTGCCCGACAGCACCGAGGCCACGGCCAGTTCGTTTTCGGCGATGCCCTTGGACACCGGGTCGGGCAGCGGGCCCGAGTTGCCGATGCAGGTGGTGCAACCGTAGCCAACGACGTAGAAGCCGAGTTTTTCCAGATCGCCCAGCACGCCGGCCTTCTTGAGGTAGTCGGTCACCACCAGCGAGCCCGGCCCCAGCGAGGTCTTCACCCAGGG
>DATDBD010000197.1:0-4170 GCA_036525015.1 Lysobacter sp. | reverse complement strand
CTGGCCACCATGGCGCTGCGCCCGCGGCTGATCTGGGGCGTCGGCGACAACCAGTTGTTGCCGCGACTGGTCGAGCGCGCCAAGGCCGGACGCCTGCGTTTCGTCGGAGACGGCGAGAACCGCATCGACACCACCTACGTCGACAACGCCGCGCAGGCGCACTTCGACGCGCTGGCGCACCTTGCACCCGGCGCCGCCTGCGCCGGCCGCGCGTACTTCATCAGCAACGGCGAACCGATGACGGTTCGCGAGATCGTCAATTCGCTGTTGCAGGCTGCCGGCGCGCCGACCGTCAGCAAGACCATTCCTTTTGGCGTGGCCTATGCCGTGGGCATGGTGTGCGAAGGCCTCTGGCACGTGTTGCCGCTGCAGGGCGAACCGCCGATGACGCGCTTTTTGGCCGAGCAACTCAGCACCACGCACTGGTACGACATGAGTCCTGCGCGGCGAGATTTCGGTTACGTGCCGCGAGTGAATATTCACGAGGGACTGATGAGGCTGAAGGCTGCCTGCACGCAAGCGGCGTCCATCACTTCCTAAGCACTGACTGCGCGCGAGGATCGCGATACGCCCGATGCGGCGTCATTGCCAGGAGGTTTCCGATGCTTCACTACGCCGTAATTTTCTTTGTCGTTGCGATCATCGCCGCCGTGCTCGGCTTCAGCGGCATTGCCGGTACGGCCAGCAACATTGCCTGGATCCTGTTCGTCGTGTTCCTGATCCTGGCCGTCGTGTCGATGCTGCGCGGCCGCCGCGTCTAGCGTCCCAACTCCGGCCCGCGCATGCGGGCCGGCCACTGTCCGGTGGCGGCTGGGCGCGAGGCTACAATGAGCGGATGACCACGCCCGCCCCATCGCCACTGTCCGCGTTGAAGCCCCTTGCCGGGCGTGCGCTCGAAGCCGCGCTCAACCGGGCCCTCGCGCTCGACCCCGACACCCGCGACGGCCTGCGTTCCCTCGACGGCAGGCGCCTGGTCCTGCGGCTGGCCTCGCCGCCGTTGGCGCTGCAGATCCGGGTGGCCGCGCAACGCCTGGAGGTGGGGCCGGTCGAGGAAGCGTCCGAGCCCGACCTGTCGGTGCGAAGCACCCTCGGCGGCCTGCTGTCCCAGTTGCCTTTCCTGCGCAACGACGACGCCCCTCCGGTGGGCAAGCTGCGCATCGAAGGCGATGCCGACCTCGCGCGGCGCCTGCAGAGGCTGGCCGAGCGCTTCGATCCGGATTGGCAGCGACCGTTCGTGCAGGTGTTCGGCGAGGTGGTGGGCGTGCAGGTGGCCGGTGCCTTCGCCGCTGCGCTGCGCCACGCGCGCGGCGCGGCCGGCGCCTTGGCCAGCAACGCGGCCGAATACGTCACCGAGGAATCCCGCGACGTGGTCGCGCGCGAGGAACTCAACGCCTTCCACGACGATGTCGACGCCCTGCGAGACGACGCCGAACGACTGGCCGTGCGCGTCAGCCGATTGCGCTCACGCACCGGGGATGCCGCATGAAGCCGGTCTTCCGCGCGTGGCGCATCGGCCGCGTGCTGTTGAGGTATCGGCTCGACGACCTGCTCGACGACACGCCGGTCGAGCCCTGGCTGGCCCTGGCGCGGCCGTTCGTGCCGCGCGCCTCGGCGCAGATCGCGGCGATGTCGCGCGGCGCGCGCCTGCGCCTGGCGCTGCAGGAGCTGGGTCCGATCTTCGTCAAATTCGGGCAGATCCTGTCCACCCGCCGTGACCTGGTGCCGCCCGACGTCGCCGAGGAATTGGCGCTGCTGCAGGACCGCGTCGCACCATTCGATGGCGAAGCCGCGAAGGCGATCGTCGAGCGCGCGCTGGAACGGCCGGTGGGTGAGGCTTTCGCGCAGTTCGACACCACGCCGCTGGCGTCGGCCTCCATCGCCCAGGTGCACGCGGCCACGCTGCCGCGCGATGCCAACGGCGTATCCCGCGAGGTCGTGGTCAAGGTGCTGCGCCCGAACATCGAGAAGCAGATCGCCGGCGACATTTCCCTGCTCAAGGCCGTGGCGGCGGTAGTGGAGCGCACCCATCCCAGTGCCGACAAGATCCGTCCGCGCGAGATCGTGGACGAAATAGAAAACACGCTCGCGGCCGAGCTCGACCTGCAGCGCGAGGGCGCCAACGCCAGCGTGCTGCGTCGCTTCTGGCAGGACAGCGACGACCTGTACGTGCCGGAGGTGATCTGGTCGCACACCGCCGAGCGCGCACTGACGCTGGAACGCGTGCGCGGCATTCCGTCCGACGACATCGCCGCGCTGGACGCCGCCGGCATAGACCGCCACGAGCTGGCCGCCAAGGGCGTGCGCGTTTTCTACACGCAGGTATTCCGCGACAATTTCTTCCACGCCGATGCGCATGCCGGCAACATCTGGGTCGACAGCGATCCGGCCAGGCGCGCCAACCCGCGTTTCATCGCGCTGGACTTTGGCATCATGGGGCAGCTCTCCGACGAGGATCAGTACTACCTCGCCGAGAACTTCATGGCGATCTTCAACCGCGACTACCGCCGCATCGCCGAGCTGCACGTGCGCGCCGGCTGGATGCCCTCGCACATTCGCATCGACGAGCTCGAAGCGGCGGCGCGTGCGGTGTGCGAGCCGTATTTCACCCGACCGCTGAGCGAGATCTCGCTGGCTGAGGTCCTGATCAAGCTGTTCCGCATGGCGCAGCGTTACGAGCTGACGCTGCAGCCGCAGCTGATCCTGCTGCAGAAGACGCTGCTCAACATCGAGGGCGTGGGGCGGCTGCTGGATCCGAAGCTGGACATCTGGGCGGTGGCCCGACCGGTGCTGTCGAAGATCCTGGTCGAGCGCTACAGCCCGCAACGCCTGGCCGCCGAGTTCCGCAAGCGCCTGCCCGAACTGGTGACCCATGCGCCGGAGATGCCGCGCTTGTTGCACGCCTGGTTGACGCAGCAGGTCGAAGGCCGGCACGAGTTGCACCTGCACTCGCGCGACCTGATCGAACTCAACCGCACCATCCGTTCCGCGCAGAAACGAACCGTGGCTGCCATCTTTGGCGTCGGGCTGCTGGTGGTCGCGGCGGTGCTGTACGGGATGCAGGCCGGCGGGCCGCGCCTGCTGTCGGTGCCGGCCGCGGCGTGGATCGCCGGAGTCGGTGGCATGTGGGCGCTGCTGGCGGCGTGGCCACGTCGGCGATAAAGCTGCGCCGCTTGCCGGAGAAGTCCCCGTGATTACTCAGTCCCTCCCCGACTCTCCCCTGCAGTTGCAGGTGGAGTCCGAAGCGCCGCCCCCGCTCGAAGTCCTGTACGCCGACGAAGTCCTCGCCGTGGTCGACAAGCCGGCCGGGCTGATGGTGCACGACAGCGCACTGGCGCGCGGCGAGACAGATTTCGCCGCCGATCGCCTGCGCGAACAGTTCGGGAAACCCATCTTCCTGGTGCATCGCCTCGATCGCGCCACCAGCGGCTGCCTGCTGCTTGCCTTCGATCGCGATACCGCCTCGGCGCTGGGCAAGGTGCTGATGTCGCGCGAGGTCGAGAAAGACTACTGGGCGATCTGCCGCGGCTGGCCGGAAGAGCGCTTCACCATCGACTACCCGCTGGACGGCGGGCCGGGCAAGCCGCTGAAGAAGCCGGCGGTCACCCACTTCACGCGCATGGCGACGACCGAGCTGGAGTTGCCGTCGGCTGCTTTCGCGACCTCGCGCTATGCGTTGCTGTGCGCACAGCCGCAGACCGGGCGCTTTCGCCAGATCCGCCGGCATCTCAAGCACATCTCGCACCACCTGATCGGCGATACCAGCCACGGCGACGGCCGCCACAACCGCCATTTCCGCATGCTCGGCATCCATCGCATGCTGCTGCATGCGCGGCGGCTGGCGTTCGTGCATCCGGTCAGCGGCGATCGCATCAAAGTCGTCGCGCCGCCGGATGCCGAGTTCGCGCGGGCGCTGGCGCTGTTCGCCGACGCGCCCGCGACCTGAAAGGATTATTTCGTCGGGGCGGCCGGAGCTGCGGGCGGGGCCGAAGGAGCGGGAGGTGCCGGCGGAGCTTGCATCTCCGCCGCGACGTCGCGCTGCATCTGCTCGATCATCGGCACGATCACCTTCTGCATGGCGGTCATCGTGTTCTGCATCAGCTGCGGCATCTTGTCGAGCAGCTTCTGGCCGGCGCTGCCGCTGTAGAACCCGATCATCGCGTCCATGTCCTC
>DATDBD010000196.1:0-2930 GCA_036525015.1 Lysobacter sp. | reverse complement strand
TCCGGCGATCGACCCGCTCGACTCGACCTCGCGCCAGCTCGACCCGAACGTGATCGGCCACGAGCACTACGACGTCGCACGCAAGGTCCAGTCGACCCTGCAGAAGTACAAGGAACTGAAGGACATCATCGCGATCCTCGGCATGGACGAGCTGTCGGAAGAAGACAAGCAGGCCGTGTCGCGCGCGCGCAAGATCGAACGCTTCTGCTCGCAGCCGTTCCACGTGGCCGAAGTCTTCACCGGTTCGCCGGGCAAGTACGTCCCGCTGAAGGACACCATCCGCGGCTTCAAGGGCATCGTCGACGGCGAGTACGATCACCTGCCGGAGCAGGCGTTCTACATGGTCGGTGGCATCGAAGAAGCGGTCGAGAAGGCCAAGAAGATCACCGGTTGACCGTAGGGCGGGCCTTGGCCCGCCATTGCGGAATGGGAAGGTGGGCCTCCGCCCGCCCGCCATCGCGGAATTGGAAGGCGGGCCCAGGCCCGCGCTAAAGAGAACTACATGAGCACGATTCGTTGCGACATCGTCAGCGCCGAGCAGGAGATCTTCCACGGCGACGCCGAGCTGGTGGTCGCCACCGGTGAGATCGGCGAGCTCGGCATCGCGCCGAAGCACGCGCCGTTGATCACGCGCCTGAAGCCGGGCAAGGTCGTGGTGACCCTGCCGGGTGGCGAGCAGCTGGACTTCGCGATCTCCGGCGGCATCCTGGAAGTGCAGCCCACGGTCGTGACCGTGCTGGCCGACACCGCGGTGCGTGCCCAGGACATCGACGAGGCCGCGGTGCTGGCAGCCAAGGCCGAAGCCGAGCGCATCCTCGCCCAGAAGGATCCGAAGATGAGCATGGAACAGGCGCAGTCGCAGCTTGCGATGAGCGTCGCCCAGCTCAGCGCGTTGGAGCGCCTGCGCAAGACCCTCAAGCACTGACCGCGGTTTGCACCGTGTTCTGGAAAACGCCGGCCTTGTGCCGGCGTTTTTGTCTCACTGGCCAGTTGAGCCTTTTCGAGGTTGCCGGTTATCGAGGCAAATGCTCCCCGGCCCTCTTGCCGAAGAGCGCTTTCCCCAAGGCGGATCGAGGGGCTTCGCCCCCGCTTCAGCGCCGGTAGACCCAGTGCCGCGACAACAAGAAGCCTGCGGCGCTCAGCGACAGATCGATCGCGGGTTTGGCCAGCCAGGCCCACTTCAGGCCCACGCTCGATTCGACGTGAGCGACCGCCCAGGTGCTGATCGCGGTCGTGGCCAGCCACATCAACACGAAGCGGAAGAACTGGCGTCGCCCAACCGCCGTGCCCGCGCCCGCGAAAGTGAAGCGGCCGTTCATCCAGAAGCCGAGCGCTGCGCCACTGATGCGGCCGAGGACGTTGGCCGGCTCCACGGCCATGCCGAGCGCGCTGAGGGCGACGAACACCGCCCAGTCCAACCCCAGTTGCAGCAGGCCGATGACGAAATAGCTGCCGCCCTGGCGGAGCAACGAGGAGTGTGGAACCCATTTGCGCATTGGCCGATTCTAGAGCCGATCGCAGACAAAGCCGTCCTGGTCAACGCCGGTCCCGGCCGGCGGAGCGTACAGGCAGCATCCCCCGGTTCGTCCTATGCGCGGCCGCCTGACATCGCGATTGCTAAGATTCCGCCATCGGCGCCGGACGGGCGCAGGGTCGGAAGGGAATATCGGATGGGTCAGTTGCACGTGGTCATCCTCGCCGCCGGCGAGGGCAAGCGGATGAAATCGGCCACCGCCAAGGTGCTGCAGAAGATCGCCGGCAAGCCGATGCTGGCGCATGTCATCGACACGGCGCGTGCGCTGCAGCCCGATGGCATCCACGTGGTGTATGGCCACGGCGGCGAGCAGGTGCGTGCCGGGTTCGCCGACCAGCCGGACCTGCACTGGGCCGAGCAGGCCGAGCGCCTGGGCACCGGGCACGCGGTGGAGCAGGCGATGCCGGGCGTGCCGCAGGACGCGCGCGTACTGGTGCTGTACGGCGACGTGCCGCTGATCACGGCCGAGACGCTGCGGCGGCTGCTGGCCGCGCCGGGGCGCATCGCGGTGCTGGTGGCCGACCTGGTCGATCCGGCCGGCTACGGTCGCGTAGTGCGCGATCCGGAAGGTCGCGTCGCCCGCATCGTCGAGCACAAGGATGCCGACGAGGACCAGCGCCTGATCCGCATCGTCAACACTGGCATCCTGATCGCTGACGGCGAACCGCTGCGTCGCTGGCTGCAGCAACTGGACAACAGCAACGCCCAGGGCGAGTACTACCTGACCGACGTGTTCGCCTCGGCGGCGGACGAGTTCAGCGCGGCCGAGATGGTGCACGTGCACGACCCCCTGGAAGTGGAGGGCGCCAACGACCCGTGGCAACTCGCGCAGCTGGAGCGCGCGTTCCAGCGCCGTGCCGCCAAGGCGTTGTGCATGGCCGGCGCGCGCGTGGTCGATCCGTCGCGTTTCGACCAGCGTGGCGAGGTTAGCGTCGGCCGCGATGTCGAGATCGACGTCGATGTGGTGTTCGAAGGCAAGGTCGAGCTCGCCGATGGCGTGCGGATCGGCCCGTTCTGCCGCATCAAGGATGCGCGCCTGGGATCGGGCACCGAGGTGCGCGCGCATTGCGACCTCGACGGCGTGGTGGTCGAGGGCGCGGCAGTCATCGGCCCGTACGCGCGCCTGCGTCCGGGCACCGTGCTGGCCGATGGCGCGCACATCGGCAACTTCGTCGAGACCAAGAACACGCGCTTGGGCGTGTCCAGCAAGGCCAACCACCTGACCTACCTGGGCGACGCGGTGATCGGCAGCGGGGTCAACATCGGTGCCGGCACCATCACCTGCAACTACGACGGCGTGAACAAGTCGACCACGACCATCGAGGACGGCGCGTTCATCGGTTCCAACTCCTCGCTGGTGGCGCCGGTGACCATCGGCAAGGACGCCACCATCGCC
>DATDBD010000195.1:0-5288 GCA_036525015.1 Lysobacter sp. | reverse complement strand
GCCAGTGTCCCGGCCTTGAGCGGGACGCGGCGATCGCGGGGCGACGCGATATCGATGGCGTCGTCCTCGCCTCCCACCATCAGCCGACCGTCGGCGGTCCTCAGATAGAGGTACGGACGCGCCGACTCCCACACCAGCGTGTCCGCAATGGGTTTCAACATGCCTGCGTCCAGCGGATGGCTGACGAACGCGTAAGTGCTGCGATTCGACGCGACCTTGGCCTTCAGCCAGCATTGACCGGCGTAGCCGGCAGCGACCACGACATGATCGGCGCGCAAGCCCACCCCGTCGGCCATGTGCAGGTATGCGCTGCGGGCGCCACCCACGATGCCCGCCACCTGCGTGTTGCCATGGACAGCCCCACCTCTTCGGCGCACACGCGCAAGCAGGCGATAGGCCATCCGGTACGGGTCGCAACGTGCGGCGAGGCGACTGAGGATCCCGCCAGCCGCTTCGAACCCGTACCTCGCCGCGATATCGCCTGGCGGCAGCCATTCGACCTCCAGTCCATGGGTCCGGCGTAATTCCCACTCCTCTCGCATGCGCGGCACATGCCATGTGCGACTGGCAAGGTACAGACTCTCCTGTCGGCGGAACCCGCAACCGCCGATGTCGGCGGCGAGTTCCTCAAGCCGTTGGACAGCCTGCGCGCAGGATCGATAGGCCAGTGCCGCCTGTCGCTCGCCATAGCGCTTGGCCAACTCGGTCATCGGCGTATCGATCTCGTACTGCACAAGCGCGGTGCTGGCAGCCGTGCTGCCCCAGCCGATCTCGCATTGTTCGACCACCATCACGTCGAAGCCTTCCGCCACCAGCCGGTCGGCGATGATGGCCGCGGTGATGCCACCGCCGATCACCACGACCTCGCAGCGCGCGTCGTCGCGCAACGGCGCGAAAGCGGTCATCAGGCCGTTCTTGATGGCCCAGTACGGATATCCGCTCTGAACGTCCATCGGCTGCGCCGGCACCGGAGTGAAGCGAGCGTGCTGTGCGTGTCGTGAAGGCGTTGTCGGCGCCAGTGATCGCTCTGACGCGCCCAACGAGAGGATTTACCCCGACATCAGAACGATGTCCCACGCCAGATGCGTTGCGCGAGGATCCATGCCTGCGGTGGTGGGCATCTGCCTGGCCATCACCAGTTCGCGTTGTGCCGGCTGAAGTGCCTGCAGCAGGCCGTCTCCGGCGTTGAGCGATTCGTTCGGGAAGAACATCTGCGTCACCACACGATCATTTCGACTTTCTATCTCGAAGTGGATGTGCGGCGTACGTAAGCCGGCCGTCAACGGATACGCGCCCGGCTTGATCGTCTTGAAGCGATAGCGACCCTGCGCATCGGTCGTCTGCTCGCCGAACCCCTGGAAGTTCCCATCCACTGCAGCCGGCTGCCGATCATTGGGATGGTGGTAGTGCCCATGTGCGTCGGCGTGCCAGATCACGACCTTGGCGCCCGAGACCGGTTTGCCGTCCAGGTCGAGGATGCGGCCGGTGAGAAGCACGAGCTGACCTTGGGCGTGCTGACGTGAGCCGGACAGCACGGTCAGATCAGCGTCCTGATCCAACGGCTTGATTTGCGGATAGAAAGGGCCCCGCGTCATCGGCGGCGTAAACCGTTGGATGGCTCTTTCCGCAGTCAGGCCCGGCACGCCCAGCACCAAGCCGCCCAGGCCAAGCGCCGCTTTCAGCACCCTGCGCCGCGTGATGTCCTGCTGGTTGGCATGCATGTCCGGTGCCCGTGGCTTCACTGGCTGTAACGAGATGGTGGCAGGCAATAGGCCGATCTGCCGACCTGAATGCGCGCCGCGCGCTCAAGGCTGGATAACGCTTCTCTACGCTGACCAAACGAGTCTTTTACTCCTTGGAACAAGGCCCGCGATTCACAATGAATGTCGCTTATCGGAAGCAGCCCGCATCGACCGCGGTGTGATGCCGCTCCCGGTTTGGATCGGCCGATGAGGGTTTCATCGTGCCCCTCCACCGCAGTACCAGGTACCACGCACGATGAAGTCCGCAGCACCGAAAACCGCCATATCAAGATCCGCCCTATCGAAATCCGCCGTATCGAAATCCGCCGTATCGAAATACTCCGACAAGCTCGAACGTATCGAACGCAGCATGATGGGGGCCGCCCTGGTCGCCGCCGTTCTATGGGCCGTGATGCCAGGCTGACAGGCAAAGCCTCGCCCCTCATACCGGAACCAGCCGCAGAGCGGGCACCGCCCCACCAGCACCCGGGCGATTGACGGCCCCCTGCGCAGTAGTACGATCGGTGGCACAGCCCTCCTGGAGGCGTGTCATGACTTCTTGGGAAATCAAAGGGCGCGAGCTGGTCAATTGCAGCTGCGAGTACGGCTGCAACTGCCAGTTCAACGCGCTGCCGGACAAAGGCCACTGCCACGCAGTCGCAGGCATCCAGATCGAGCATGGCCATCACGGCGACACGACGCTCGATGGGCTGCGGATCGCCGCGATTTTCAAATGGCCCGGCCCGATCCATGAGGGCAATGGCGAGGCCATTGCGTTCGTGGATTCCAAGGCCGACGCGAAGCAGCGAGAGGCGTTGCTGAAGATCATGACCGGGCAGGACACCGATCCGTTCGCGACCATGTTCGCCGTCTATGCCTCGACGGTGACCAGGATGAGCGACCCGGTGTTCACCGATATCGATCTCCAGATCGACGTCGACGCCAGGAAGGGACGAATCTTCGTCAAGGATTACATCGACACCGTCGGCACGCCGATCCTCAACAAGGCCACCGGCGCCGAATCGCGTGCCCAGATCGTGCTGCCTGAAGGCTTCGAATACTCGGTGGCCGAGATCGGCAGCGCAACGAGCCGGACCACCGGTCCTGTGGAGGTGTCGTTGACCGACACCTACGGGCAGTTCGCGCAGTTGCACCTCAACAACCACGGTGTCGTTCGCGCCTGAGTCGCGCTGTGCTCTCACTGGAACGCCTGCTCAAGCGCGACGGCCTGGTCACGGCCGTCGGCCTGTTCGCGCTGTGCGCGCTCACCTGGGTGTACATCGCCGCGGGCGCCGGGCTCGGCATGAGCGCGTGGGACATGACCACGATGGCGTTGCTGCCGCAACAGCACGTGGCCGGCTCAACCGGCATGGGCGCCATGACGCCGATGAGCTGGGGGGCCCGGTACTGGGTCCTGATGATCGCCATGTGGTGGACGATGATGATCGCCATGATGACGCCCAGCGCGGCGCCGACGATCCTGTTGTACGCGCAGGTGCATCGCCACGCCGTGGCGCAGGGCCATGACCCGGCGACGCACGCTTCCACCGCCACGTTCGCCGCCGGCTACTTCGTGATGTGGTTGGCGTTCTCCATCGCTGCCGCCGCGTTGCAACTGGCATTGCAGCGTGCCGGTATCGTCTCGGCGGCGACGATGGGCGCGCAGGTGCGTTGGGTGTCGGGCGCGGCACTGATCGTCACCGGCGCGTACCAGTTGTCTCCGTTGAAAAACGCCTGCCTGTCCCACTGCCGGGCACCGGCGGCATTTCTGTCCCGCCATTGGCGACCGGGCAAGGTCGGCGCGTTGTGCCTGGGCATGCTGCACGGCGCGTACTGCATCGGCTGCTGCTGGATGCTGATGGCTCTGCTGTTCGTGGGCGGCGTGATGAATCTGGCGTGGATCGCGGCGCTGACGCTGCTGGTGCTGGCTGAGAAGGTCCTGACGGTGGGCCGATGGGTGGGCCGCGCCGCCGGCGTCGTATTGATCGCATGGGGCGCTGCGATCCTGCTGGGGTGAGTCGGCCCGGTGTTCGATGCCTCTCAAGAAATCAGGGCTGGTGTGCCTCGACCGCCGGCGTGCCACGTTGCACGAGTTCCTGTCGTTTGAACTCGCGCTCGACCAGGGGCGCCAATGCCAGCGTGAACCGCTTCGCATCGGCGTGGCTCAGGTGCGACCACTCCGGCAGATCGTAGCCCTGCAGTTGCGGGTAATCCTCGAAGTGGATACCCGGGGTGCCGGTTCGCTGCAGCAGCACATCCCAGGTCCCCGAGCGCGGCAACGCCTTGCGCTCGAATGCGTAGTACGGGCCGGCGCTGGGCGGCCGCACGAACACCACGCGCACGCCACGCTGGCGCAACACGGCGATCGCCTTCGCCGCGCGCTCGATCTGGTCCTCGAACACCTTACGAGCCTTTTCGGGGGTGCTCATCGGAGGAGGCGGAGGCCCGTCGAAATGTTCGGCCCATATGCTGCGCGCCAGCGCGCGGTAGACAGGATCGACCTCCACCTTGCGCCACAGATGCGTGTTGCGATCCACGTCCTGTTCGCGCAGCTTGCGGACCTGTGTGCCCTGATGCAGGCCGGGACGCCGTGGCCAGTCCTGGCGCATCAGCACGGTGGTCAGCGCGAAGTCCGGATCGTAGAAGGCGAAGTACGGTTCGAGCAGCTTCTTGGACAACCAATGGCCGCTGCGTTGCGACGGGCCCTGCTTCTGGTAGTACGCGATCACTTCGCCGCGATAGGCGAAGCCGCTGAAGAACAGGTCCGGCGCGACGCCCACCAACAACCGGCCGGTGAAATCCGGGTCGCTCGCCAGATCCTCAAGCATCGGCACCGGCGTGGTGCCCTCCATCGCAAGCTGGATGGGTCGCTCGCCGGCGACGGTTTCCCATTCGGGCAGCTGCACGTCGAACAGAACGCGCGAGGAGCCGATCAGCACCGTCTTGGCGCCCTCGCCCTGGTCGATGCGCCGCCGTTGCTCCGCCCACGAGCCGTTGCTTGCGCGGTAGCCCGGCGTCGCGCCAAAGGCGCGCCAATGCCATTCCCACGCGACCATCATCAACAAGAACACACCCGCAGCGCCCAGCAGGATCCTGCCCCACGGCTGCGGCGGAATGTCGCGCTCGGGTACAGGCTGCGCGACGCCTGGGCGGTCGGCGGCGGTCAGGCGCACGAAGCCGGGACGCTCGAAACGTTCCGGCACTGCGACGCCTTCGGCCGCGGCGGCGAGCGGCAGGTCAGAACTGGAAATAGATGAAGGCATTGCCTGCTCCCTGAGCTGCCACGATCGCGAACGCCATCACGCCCAAGGTCGCCGACAGCGGAACCGGATGTCGGTTTGCCAGCATCGCCTCCAGTGTGCGGCTGCGCATCAGCCAGTGTGCCGCGACGATGCCGCTGACGATCAGCGCCACCATGGTCAGGTGCGCGGTGGACAGGATCGGCCCCGCATCGGCATTGCCGCCGAACATCCCTTGCAATACCGACCACGCCTGCCCGAACCCCTTGGAGCGGAAGAACACCCAGGTGATGTTCACCAGTGCATA
>DATDBD010000194.1:0-9592 GCA_036525015.1 Lysobacter sp. | reverse complement strand
GCCGCGGCGCGCCAACAGGGCATCAGCGAGCGCGAAGTATTCGAAGCCGAGGGCAACCAGCGCGAGCCGGACTGGAATGCTCTGGAATCCAGCTTTCGTGCGCCCAGCCTGTTCGCCAGCCGGCGGCTGGTGGAGCTGCGCCTGCCCAGCGGCAAGCCGGGCAAGGAAGGCGCGGAAGTCATCTCCGCGTTCTGCGCCGACCCGCCGGGCGACGTGACGCTGCTGATCACCGCCGGGGAATGGAGCAAGCAGCACGGCGGCAAGTGGAGCGAAGCGATCGGCCGCATTGGCCAGATCGCCATCGCCTGGGCGATCAAGCCGCACGAGCTGCCGGAGTGGATCGAGCGCCGCCTGCGCGCGCGCGGCCTGCGCGCCGATCGCGATGCCGTGCAGGGCCTGGCCGAACGCGTCGATGGCAACCTGCTTGCGGCGGCGCAGGAGATCGACAAACTGGCGCTGCTGTCCGACGGGTCGACGCTCGATCGCCAGAGCATGGAAGAGCTGGTGGCCGATGCCGCACGCTTCGATGTGTTTCGCGTGATCGACGCGGCCATGAACGGGCAGGGCGCACAGGTATCGCGCATGCTCGCCGGATTGCGTGCCGAGGGCGAGGCGGTGCCGGCGTTGCTCGGCATGGTCGTGCTCGAATTGCAACGCGGCGCCGCCCTGGCGCGCGTGGAGGCGCGCGGGGGCAATCTCAGCGCCGAGTTCAAGGCGCAGCGCATCTGGGATTCCAAGCAGCCGATGTACCGGCGCGCGTTGCAGCGCCACGACGTACGGCGCTGGGAGGCCTTCGTGGCCCAGGCCGGGCAGGTCGACCGCATCGCCAAGGGGCGTGGGCGTCCTGGCTTGGAGCCGGGCGATCCGTGGATCGCGTTGGAGCGCCTGCTGCTGGCCGTCGCCGAACCGCGTGCTGCCCGGCTGCTCGCCGGCCCGGGTGCATGACGCTGCACGTCTACTACGGCGGTACCTTCGACCCGGTCCACAACGGCCACCTGGCGATCGCGACGGCGGTTCGCGATGCCCTGGATGCGACCGTGCGACTGCTGCCGGCCGCCGACCCGCCGCACAAGGACGCGACCCATGCCGACGCTGCCCAGCGTGCACGCATGCTCGATCTGGCGGTGGCGGGTGAACGGGGCCTGGCGGTGGACCGCCGCGAGCTGCATCGGGAAGGGCCGTCCTACACGGTCGACACGCTGCGCTCGCTGCGCGCCGAGCTTGGCGATCAGGCGCCCATTGTCTGGATGATCGGCAGCGACTCGCTGCTGCAACTGCATACCTGGAGCCGCTGGCGGGACCTGTTCACGTTGGCCCATGTTCTGGCGGTGGCGCGGCCCGGAGCCCATGCGGACGCGCAATGGGTCGCGGCGAGCGCGCCGGAGGTCCATGCGCAGATCGCTCCCCGCTGGCGCGAGGCCACGACGCTGGGAGAGTCGCCCTCGGGCGGATTCGCCCTGTTCGAGGACCTTCCGCTGCGGCCGGAGTCCTCCACGGAGCTGCGCCGTCGCATGGCGGCCGGCGAGTCCTGGGATGAATGGGCGCCGCCCGCAGTGGCTGAATACATCCGCCGCCAAGGCCTGTACGGCGTCCGGGCGACGCGGCATGCTTCGTTATAATCACCACGCAACCCGCTTCGATAGCCCTAGAGTCCAGCACCCTTGACCAGCCAAGCCCACGTCATCAAGACCCGCATGCCCAGCCCGCCGCCCGCGACGGACGTCCTCCTGAAAACAGTGCATGCCGCGGTCGAGGAGCTCAAAGCCAAGGATGTCATCGAGATCGATGTACGGGGCAAGAGCAGCGTCACCGACTACATGGTGATCGCCTCGGGCACCTCGACCCGCCACGTCAAGTCGATCGCCGACGAAGTGGTCAAGTTCGCCAAGAACCTCGATGTCATGCCGCTGGGCGTGGAGGGCGAGCGCGAGGCCGAATGGGTGCTGGTGGACCTCGGCGACGTCGTGGTGCACGTGATGCTGCCGCGCGTGCGGGAGTTCTATGCGCTGGAGCGCTTGTGGACGGTCGGCGACCAGCCGCCGCGCGAGTACGAGGACGAGACGGACGCAGAGCAGCGGTTTGATGCGCGGCTGGCACGTCGATGAGTGATGCGGTCGGCGATGAGAGATGCGCGGCCGCACTGCGATGATGAAGGAACGGCGCCTTGCGGCGCCGTTCGCTTTTGGGCAACTGTCGGGCCTTCGTGATCCATCCGTCTGACTGCTTGCCCCGAGCGCCGATGTTCAACACCCGCTGAGTCATCCACGCGCCGGTAGCGTCATCCCCGCGAAGGCGAAAGGCCTTCCTCGACAAATGAGTCCCACAACCGCAGGGACCAAGGGAATTTTTCGGCGCGCATTTGGCTTTTACGAAGCCAAAGTCCGGCCCGCGCTCGTGGCGCGGGCGTTCGCACGACGCGCGAGCCAATGGCTCGCAAGCACGCGTCTCTCACCCATGGCTCGGTCGAAAGCGCACATCCATGTGCGGCACCCTGCGGGCCCAGTGAACTGATGGGCTGTTCAAAAGCAAGCAGAGCTGGCCTCTTAAGAGCTGGCCTCTTACAGGTTTCCGCGCTCCCACGGCCCGGTGATGGCCACCGTTATCCCCGGCGTCTGGATGTTGACGAACAACGTGCGTCCTTCCGGGCTCCAGCAGGCGCCGCAGAATTCGCTGTCGCGGTAGTCGCCTTCGGCGATCAGCTTGCCCGCGTTTGCGATTTGGGATGAGGTCAGTTCGACGTTGTTCTTCACCAGATGGAAGGGCTCGCCGGCGCGGGTCAGGCCCACCAGGCGGGTGCCCGGGCCGTACGCATCGGGACTGCCGGCCGGTGCGGCATCGGGGTCCTCGCACAGCACTACGCCGCCGCGCGGGCTGACGGTGATGTTGTCGGGATTGTGTGCCGCACTCTGGTCGCTGCTGACGAACAGCGCGCTCAGGCGCTGCGATGCCAGATCCAGCACCCACACGGCGCCGTAGCCGCGGCCGCGACGGCCGCGCGCGTCGATGCCGGTGCTGGTGTCGACGATGAACATCCTGCCATCGGCATAGAAGATGCCTTCGCCACGGCTCATGCGCAGCGCGCCGTCGCTCCATGCCTGCGCGAACGGTCCGCTGAGCGTGTCGCTCGCGGAAATGTCGGGGAAACCCGTCGGAGCGAGGATCGAATCCAGGTCCGGAT
This sequence comes from Lysobacter sp., assembly GCA_036525015.1. GTDB lineage: Bacteria > Pseudomonadota > Gammaproteobacteria > Xanthomonadales > Xanthomonadaceae > Lysobacter_J. Next base: position 6,414 of record DATDBD010000194.1, on the reverse strand, counting down.
CGGCGATGTCGACCCATTCCAGCGCGTACTCATCGCCGATCTGCGCTACGACGAGGTCGGCATTGGGGCGGCCGCGCACACGCGCCGCCTGCAGACGCCCGCCATTGTCCAGCGAACCCGGGCGGCCCGCGCGGTCGTTGGGGATGAAGCGGTACAACGCCGATTTGTTGCGGTCGTCTTCGGTCAGATAGAGGTAGCCCGTGCGCGGATCCACCGCGACCGCCTCGTGGCTGAAGCGGCCCAGTGCTACGAGCGGCCGCCCGCTGGTGCGCTCGGCATCCGGATGCACCTCGAACACATAGCCGTGCTTGTGTCCGGTGCTGGACAACGCATCGGTCTTGATCTCCTCGCAGCTCAGCCAGGTGCCCCACGGCGTACGGCCGCCGGCACAGTTGACCAGCGTGCCACCCAGGCTGGCTTCGGCTTCGAGCCAATGGCCGTCTCGGAAATGCAGCGTCGTGGTGCCGCCGCCAGGGCGAAGCCCGTCCGTGCTGATCGAACCGGTGTCATAGGTGCCGGGGGCGAGGATGGGGGTCGCACTGGTGCCGACTTCGTGGTTGCGGATCAGTGTCAGCGCCGGCCCATGTCCCTGGCCGCGGCCGTGGCGGCCCAAGCCCAGCGCCAGGCCCTGCGCCTGCATCACCGCCATGCCGTCGTGCCGTGGCGGTACGGGCAGGCCATCGGTCATGCGGTCGCCGGTCCAGGCGAACGAGCTGTAGCTGAAGCCGGCAGGCAACTGCAACAAGGGCAGACCTGTGGTGCGGTCGGCGACCGGGGCCAGTGCGCCATAGCGGCTCGGAACGGGGGCGGACCAGGTCGAACCTGTGACAGCGGCGCGTGCCTGGCGCGAGTACAGCGCACCGAGGCTTCCGATTGCGCCCATCGCCATGGCGGCGGCGCCGCCCTTGAGGACCTGGCGGCGGGAGAGGTGGATGGCAGACATCTGCGGCTCCTGCTTGGCTTGGGGGAGGTGAAACACCCGCGAGGCTAGGAGCGCTCGATAACCGTCGTATGACGCCGCCATGTCAGCGCGTCGGAATGTGATCGTTGCAGCGAAGTTCGTGTGATGCGATGACTCCACTAACATGACGCCATGAAGGCCAAATTGATCGCCGTGGGCGAACGCGCGCCGCGCTGGGTCGCGGAAGGATTCGCCGAATACCAGAAGCGCCTGTCGCACTGGCTTCCGTTGGAGCTGGTGGAGGTTGAGCCTGGATTGCGCGGCAAGGGACGCGATCCTGCGCGCGCGATGCAGGAGGAAGGCGCGCGGGTGTTGGCGGCGCTGCCGAAGTTGCCGCATGTGATCGCTCTGGATGGACGCGGCAAGACCTGGTCGTCCGAACAGCTCGCGCAGCGCCTTGAACATTGGCGCGGACAAGGCCGCGATCTCGCCTTCCTGATCGGCGGCCCCGAAGGCCATCCGCAGGAAGTGCTGGCGCGTGCCGACGAGAGCTGGTCTCTGGGTCCGCTGACGCTGCCGCACATGCTGGTGCGGCTGGTGGCGGCCGAGCAGTTGTATCGCGCCGCGGCATTGCTGGCGAATCATCCGTATCACCGAGCTTAGGCGGGATTCCCCGGGGATGACGACTGTGGAGGAGCGCAAATCGCTTGGCGACGCAGACCAGCCAGGATGAAACAGCCGAAGTTGCATCGCCCCTTCGGCTGTTCCCATGCGGAGACAGTCGCCGCTACAGCACGAACTCGATCGGCACGCGGCCGATCGCCTGCACGGCCTGGCCATCGCGCATCGCCGGACGGAACGTCCAGCGGGTCAGCACCACGCGCCGCGCGGCCTGGTCGAGCATGCGGTGACCGCTGCTTCGGACGATCGTCACCTCGATGGGCCGGCCATCGACACCCACCAGGATTTCCAGTTCGACGATGCCGGTAAGTCCGTCCCGCACCGCCTGTGCCGGATAAGACGGGGCCGGAGACATCAGCGCCTGCAGCGATGCGCCCGCCATCGGCACACCGCGGTCGAACGGTTCGACGCGGGCGAGGGACTCGTCGGCGATTTCAGGCAACACCGGCGAAACCAGGTCATCCGCCTGCACGGGAACGATCGGATCGACCGGCGCCGGTCTGGCTTCCATGCGCTGGCGTGTCGCCGTCGTGGGACGCGGCCGGGGCTTGTCGTCGGTGAACTCCACCGGTTGCGGCCTGGGCCTCTCACGCTGGATCCAGACGGCCTCCGTCTCGGGCTCAGGAGGCGCGAGCGGTGCCGGCACGTTCAGCGGCACCAACAGCAACATCAGCAGCACCGCATTGACCACCACGGTTCCGGCCTGGGCCGCGATGCGGTTGACGTCGAGCGGGGTCGCGGGAAACCGGAACGCGCCGGCCTGCGGATGGGAAATCGCGTACGCCATGGGCCACCTCCTGGTTGAGTGCAGTCCAAAGGTCGGACTGCATCCAGGCGAACGCACCAGCGTTGGCGACGGGGTTGATGAGGAAGCGGCGCTCCAAAAACGTGTTCCGAAAAAGAGAAGGCCCGCGCATGCGGGCCTTCGTTGCATTCCAATCCGGCGGACTTACTTGCCCAGTTCGAACACCACGTCGAGGTTGACCGACAGCGTGCTCTCGCCCGGCTCGATCGGCGGAGCCGCCGAGTCGCGCTCCATCTTCGCCATCGCCATCATCGGCATGGGCATCGGCGGGCGGAAGCCGCTGCCTTCGCTGATGCTGACGATGCGGCGCACGCGCACGCCCAGCGTCTTGGCGTACATCTCGGCGCGGGCCTGCGCCTTCTCGACCGCGGCGCGACGCGCTTCGTCGTAGCCCGCGTCCTTCTTCTTGTCGTCGATGTCGAAGCTCGGGCCGTTGATCTGGTTGGCGCCGACGGCGACCAGCGCATCGAGAATCTTGCCCAGCTTGCCGATGTCGCGGACGGTGATGTTGACCGTGTTGCTGGCCTGGTAGCCCGTGATCCTGGGCGGCTGGTTCTCGGTGTAGTGGTATTGCGGATTGAGGTTGACGCCACTGGTCTGGACGTCGCGATCGGCGATGCCGGCAGCCTTGATCGCGGCCACGACCTTGTTCATCTGCTCGGCGTTGGCGCGCATGGCGGCGTTGGCGTCGGGCGCCTGGGTGACCACGCCGGTGGACAGCGTGGCGATGTCGGGCACGCGCTTGGCCTCGGCCTGGGCGGACACGTTGAGCAGGGTGCCGTCGGTGGGGACGTACGCGGGCACCGACTGGGCGGAGGCGGTCATGGCGGGCAGGGTTCCAAGGGCGAGCGCGGCCGCCAGGACGAGCGGGCGCACAAAGCGTGAAGAGGAAGGTGAGCGGGTCCGGCTCAGGTGCTGCATGTATAACTCCATCGGTGGGGAAAAGGTCTTGTCGATCCGGTGAACGATTCGTGAGCCCGGTCGGGGTTACGGAGTGATCCGCGGGGCGGCGCTCAGTCAGCGCGGGTTATGCTTGCAAGAATGTTATATCTCGCCTCCCAATCTCCCCGTCGCCGCGAACTTCTGGCCCGTCTTGGCCTGGATTTCGGCGTGCTCGATCTTGATATTCCCGAGCATCGCCAACCCGATGAGCCGGCGGAAGAATACGTGCGTCGGGTGGCCCGCGAGAAGGCCGGCGCGGGATTGCTCAAGGTGGTGGCGAACCCGTCAGCCGTAGTGCTGGGTTCCGACACCGAGGTGGTGCTCGACGATGAAGTCTTCGGCAAGCCTCGCGACGCCGACGATGCGGCCGCCATGCTCAGGCGCCTGGCCGGGCGTACGCACCTGGTGATCTCCGCCGTCTCGGCGGTGTCCGCCGGGCGCGAGGCGCAGACCGTGTCGTTGTCGGAAGTGAGTTTCGTGCCGCTGGACGATTCGCACATCGCCGCCTACATCGCCAGCGGCGAATGGCAGGGCAAGGCAGGCGCCTACGGCATCCAGGGCGCGGCGGAGATTTTCGTCGAACGCCTGTCCGGCAGTTTCTCCGGCGTGATGGGCCTGCCATTGCACGAGACCGCGAAGCTGCTGGAAGGATTCGGCTACGGGCCATTCCCCGTTGTGCGCGCTCCCGTAGTCCGTGCCGGAGCGGCATCGTGACCGAAGAGATCCTGGTCAACGTCACCCCGCGCGAGACCCGCGTCGCCGTCGTCGAGAACGGCATGCTGCAGGAGCTGCACATCGAGCGCGGCTGGCGACGCGGCGTGGTCGGCAACATCTACAAGGGCAAAGTCCAGCGGGTGATGCCGGGCATGCAGGCGGCGTTCGTCGAGATCGGCCTGGAGCGGGCCGCGTTCCTGCACGCCGCCGATATCGTCAAACCTGCGCAGGTGTCCGAAGGCGAGGGCGATCAGGCGCCGCTGCCGCCCACACCCACGCGGCCCATCGGCGAATTGCTGCGCGAGGGCCAGGAAATCATCGTGCAGGTGGTCAAGGACCCGATCGGCAGCAAGGGCGCGCGCCTGACCACGCAGCTGAGCATTCCCTCGCGCTACCTGGTCCTGTTGCCGCGCACGCGCGTGGTCGGCGTGTCGGCGCGCATCGAGGACGAGGCCGAACGCGCGCGCCTGAAGAACCACGTCAGCACGCTGGCGCCCTCAGGCGAGGCGCACGGCTACATCGTGCGCACCAACGCCGAGGGGCAGCCCGAGGAAGCGCTGGCCGAGGACGTCGCCTACCTCGGTCGCGCCTGGGCGCTGATCGCAGAGCGCTCGCAGAGCGCGCGCGTCGGCGAGCGTGTCTACGAGGACCTGAGCCTGCCGCTGCGCGCGGTGCGCGACCTGATGCGCCGCGACGTCGAGAAGGTGCGCGTGGATTCGCGCGAGACCTGTGACCGCCTGCGCGTGTTCGCCGCGCAGTACATGCCCGGCCTGGACGAGAAGATCGAGCACTACGCCGGCGCAAGACCCATTTTCGACCTGTACGGCGTCGAGGACGAGATCCAGCGTGCGCTGGACAAGGAAGTACCGCTGAAATCCGGCGGCTACCTGGTCATCGACCAGACCGAGGCGATGACCACCATCGACGTCAACACCGGCTCGTTCCTGGGCCAGCGCAACCTCGAGGAAACGGTGTACCGCACCAACCTCGAAGCGGCGCAGTCGGTGGCCAGGCAGCTGCGCCTGCGCAACCTCGGCGGCATCATCATCATCGACTTCATCGACATGCTCGATCCCGAGCATCGTCGCCAGGTGCTGCGCCAGCTGGAAAAATCGCTGACGCGCGACCATGCCAAGACCACCGTGTATGAATTCTCGCCGCTGGGCCTGGTGGAGATGACGCGCAAGCGCACCACCGAGAGCCTGGAGCGGCAGCTCAGCGAGCCCTGCCACGAGTGCGGCGGCCGCGGCATGCTGAAGACGCCGGAAACGGTGACCTACGAGATCTTCCGCGACATCGTCCGCCAGGTGCGCCAGTTCGACGCGCAGCGCCTGCTGGTGATCGCCTCGCAGAAGGTCGTGGCGCGCATTACCGACGAGGAATCGGCCGCGGTGGCCGAGTTGGAGGAATTCCTCGGCAAGTCGATCCGCTTCCAGGCGGACGACCAGTATGCGCAGGAGCAGTTCGATGTCGTGCTGCTTTGACGCGTTCGACGCCCTCGCCTGCGTGCGGGACAGGGCCAGGTTGAGGGCCGTTCTTTCCGGGCTTCGCATCGCTGCAGCAAGCTCTCGTCCCAACCCTCTCCCGCAATCGGGAGAGGGCGCAGGAACGCTGTAATGCCGACGCCTTTGCGACGTCGCATACGCTTGGCCCGCCGCGGCGTCGTCTATGGCGTAGCCGTGGCGCTGGTGTTGATCGCGGTGCTGCTCGGTGCGCTCAGCCAGGTGCTGCCGATGGCCGAGCGCCATCCACAGCGCGTGGCCGCATGGCTGAGCGAGCGCGCCGGGCAGCCCGTCGCGTTCGATCGCATCGATACCGCCTGGACGCGCCGCGGTCCGTTGTTGCGCCTGGACAACCTGCGCATCGGCAACGGCGCGCAGTCGTTCGTCATCGGCGACACCGAGATGCTGGTGTCGATCTATGCCGGCCTGTTGCCGGGCCATCCGTTCTCCGAACTGCGTCTGCGCGGCCTGGACCTGACGCTGCAGCGCACCGATGACGGGCGCTGGCAGGTACGCGGCCTGCCGGGCCAGCAGCAGGCGGGCGGTGATCCGATGCGTGCGCTGGAACGCCTGGGCGAGTTGCAGGTGATCGGCGGCAAGCTGGCGGTGCAGGCGCCGGCGCTGGGGATCGATGCGCGCGTGGAGAAGATCGATTTGCGCCTGCAGGTCCTGGGCGACCGTGTCCGTGCGGGTGCGCGGATCTGGGCTCGCCCGGGGGTGGCCCCGCTGGACGCGGCGCTGGATTTCGATCGCAAGCTCGGCGACGGACGGGCCTACGCCGTGGCGGCGCGGGCCGATGTCGCGGCCTGGTCGGCGTTGACGCGGATGGCCGGCGTGATCGCCGAGTCCGGGCATGGACGCGCGGAAGC
>DATDBD010000193.1:0-8390 GCA_036525015.1 Lysobacter sp. | reverse complement strand
CCCTGCGTCGCGAGATCGGGCTGGTCGCGCCGCTGTTCGACCTCGACCGCGAGGTGGTGCAACTGCACTTGGGCGGCGGCACGCCCAACGTTCTTTGTCCGGCGCAACTGCATGAGGTGGTCTCATTGTTGCGTCGGTCTTTTAATTTCTCGAAGGCGCGCGACCGCGACATCAGCATCGAACTGGATCCGCGCTTCGTGAGCCCGGCGCAGATCGGCGAACTGGCGGCCGCTGGTTTCAACCGGGCCAGCCTGGGCGTACAGGACTTCGACCCGGCAGTTCAGGCGGCCGTAAACCCGATCCAGAGCGTGGAGCAGACCCGCGCGGTGGTCGATGCCTGCCGCGCCAGCGGCTTGCGCTCGGTCAACATCGACCTGATCTACGGCCTGCCGCTGCAGACGCTGGAGGGCTTCGACCGCACCCTCGACCAGGTCATCTCGATCCGTCCCGATCGCCTGGCCGTATACGGCTACGCGCACCTGCCGGCGCTGTTCAAGCCACAGCGGCAGATCGACGCCTCGCAGCTCCCCGATGCCGAAACCAGGCTGGCGCTGCTGCAGTTGTCGATCCGGCGCCTGACGGCGGCCGGCTATGTCTACATCGGTATGGACCACTTCGCCCTCCCCGACGATGAGCTGGCCCAGGCGCAGGCGCGCGGTGGCCTGCATCGCAACGTCATGGGCTACACCACGCACGCCGACAGCGACCTGGTCGGGTTCGGGGTCAGTGCGATCAGCCGCATCGGCGACCGCTACAGCCAGAACCATCGCGACCTGGCGAGCTGGCAGGCCGCCCTCGATGCCCGACGCCTGCCGGTGTTCCGGGGACTGCACCTGTCCGAGGACGACCAGCTGCGCTCCGACCTGATCCAGTCGCTGATATGCCAGGACGAGATTCCGGTCCCGGCCCTGGAGCGCCGCTATGGCATCGACTTCGACCGCTATTTCGCCGATGCGCTGGCCCGCCTGCGGCCGCTGCGGGAGGACGGGCTGGTCGACATCGAGCCCGGCCGCATCCGCGTCACCGCGACCGGCCGCCTGCTGGCACGCAATGTCGCCATGTGCTTTGACCGCTACCTGCAGGAGCCCGAGGCCGGCCGGCCCCCTTTTGCCGGCTCGTTCGCCGACACGTTCGCCGGCACGATCTGAATGGCCGTCCACGGCGCCGTCACACCGGCACAACACTTTTTTGATCAGCATCAAGCGAGGGCACGGGCGGCTCCTCTACCGTCGCGCCTGCGGTCCGGATGCTTCCATTCCAGGCCTGCACGGGGAACCCCGGGGATTTGGAACCACGCGCAATTTTCTCTCGGCACGGCCAGAGGCATCCGATGCAAGCACAAGCCATAGCGGAAACCTACAACGACAAAGTGGTGCGGCAGTTCGCAGCCGCCACCGTGATCTGGGGCATCGTCGGCATGGCGGTGGGGGTGTTCATCGCCGCACAGCTGTACTGGCCGGCGCTGAACTTCGACGTGCCGTGGCTGAGCTACGGGCGGTTGCGCCCGCTGCACACCAACGCGGTGATCTTCGCCTTCGGCGGCAGCGCACTGTTTGCCACCAGCTACCACGTCGTCCAGCGCACCTGCCACGTGAGGCTGTTCTCGGACAAGCTCGCGGCCTTCACCTTCTGGGGCTGGAACGCGGTGATCGTGCTGGCGGCCATCACGTTGCCGCTGGGCATCACCCAGAGCAAGGAATACGCCGAGCTGGAATGGCCGATCGACCTGCTGATCACCATCGTCTGGGTCGCGTATGGCGCGGTGTTCTTCGGCACGATCGTCAAGCGCCGGGTCAAGCACATCTATGTCGCCAACTGGTTCTTCGGCGCCTACATCATCACCATCGCGCTGCTGCACATCGTCAACAACATGGCGATGCCGGTCAGCCTGACCAAGTCGTATTCGATGTACACCGGCGCGGTCGATGCGATGTCGCAGTGGTGGTACGGCCATAACGCGGTCGGCTTTTTCCTGACCGCCGGCTTCCTGGGAATGATGTATTACTTCGTGCCCAAGCAGGCCGGACGCCCGGTGTACTCGTACCGGCTGTCGATCGTGCATTTCTGGGCGCTGATCGCCATCTACATGTGGGCCGGCCCGCACCACCTGCAGTACACCGCGCTGCCGGACTGGGCGCAGTCGCTGGGCATGGTGTTCTCGCTGGTGCTGCTGGCGCCGAGCTGGGGCGGCGCGATCAACGGCATCATGACCCTGTCGGGCGCGTGGGAAAAACTGCGCACCGACCCGATCATCAAGTTCCTGATCGTCGCCATCTCGTTCTACATGATCGCGACCTTCGAAGGTCCGATGATGTCGATCAAGACCGTCAACTCGCTCTCGCACTACACCGACTGGACCGTCGGCCACGTGCATGCCGGCGCGCTGGGCTGGGTGGCGATGATCTCGGTCGGCTCGATCTACTCGATGTTGCCGCGCCTGCTGGGCCAGCAGAGGATGTATTCGGTCAAGGCGATCGACCTGCATTTCTGGCTGCACACCGTCGGCGTGCTGCTCTACATCACCTCGATGTGGATCGCCGGCGTCATGCAAGGCCTGATGTGGCGCGCCACCAACGCCGACGGCACCCTCACCTACAGCTTCGTCGAGGCGCTCAACGCGACCTATCCGTACTACCTGGGCCGACTCTGCGGTGGCGTGGTCGTGCTGTCGGGCATGTTCGTGATGGCCTGGAACGTAGTGCGCACCTGGCAACAGGCCAGCGACCTGGTTCCGACGCCGGTGCTTTCGCCCGGCACCGGTCCCCTCGCCGTCCCCGCCCAGCGTTGAGGTCGACATGAGCCATTCACACGAGAAGATCGAAACCAACATCGGGCTGATGGCGGTGCTGATCGCCGTGGCGGTGTCGTTCGGCGGCCTGGCCGAGATCGTCCCGCTGATGTACCAGGCCGAGGCGGTCGAGCCATTGCCCGGCGTGAAGCCCTACCCGGCGCTGCAACTGGCCGGCCGCGACGTGTACGTGCGCGAGGGTTGCTACAACTGCCATTCGCAGATGGTGCGCACGCTGCGCTTCGAGACCGAGCGCTACGGTCACTACTCGCTGGCGGGCGAATCGGTCTACGACCGCCCGTTCCAGTGGGGCAGCAAGCGCACCGGTCCCGACCTGGCCCGCGTCGGCGGTCGCTATTCCGACGACTGGCACCGCGTGCACCTGATGAATCCGCGCGACGTGGTGCCCGAATCCAACATGCCAGGCTTCCCGTGGCTGGCGCAGAACCGCCTCGACGGCGAGGAAGTGGAGACGAAGATTCGCACGCTCAAGCGCATCGGCGATCCCTACACCGACGCCGACATCAAGGGCGCGCGCGCCGCGGTGGCCGGCAAGAGCGAACTCGACGCTGTGGTCGCCTACCTGCAGGGCCTGGGCAAGCACGCACCGAGGGGAGGCTGACATGGTGTCCGGAATCGTGACCGCAATGCTGCTGGTGCTGTTCGTCGGAGGCTGGTTCCTGGTGTGGAGTCCGCGCCGCAAGCCCGAGTTCGACGCGGCCGCACAACTGCCGCTGCAGGACCAGCACGAGGAAGAAAAGGAGACGCAGCGATGATGACCCAGGGCTGGTCTTGGTGGGTGATCGCGATCGTCGCGATCAACCTCGTGGGATGCGTGTGGCTGCTGTGGTGGACCGGCAAGCGTCGCCCCGGCGACCCGAAGCCGACCGACACCAGTCATTACTGGGACGGCGACATCACCGAATACAACAAGCCGTTGCCGAAGTGGTGGATCAACCTGTTCTATCTCACCATCGTCTTCGCGATCGGCTACCTGATCTACTACCCCGGCCTGGGTGCGTTCGCCGGCGTTTCCAAATGGACCCAGCAAAAAGAACACGCCACCGACAAGGCGCGCGACGACCAGAAGCTGGAGAAGACGTTCGCGCCGTATGCCGGCAAGTCGATCGACGTGATCGCGCGCGATCCCAAGGCGGTCGCATTGGGCCGCTCGATCTTCAACAACACCTGCGCGACCTGCCACGGCTCCTCGGCGCAGGGCGCGATCGGCTACCCCAACCTCAGCGACGACATCTGGCACTGGGGCGGTTCGCCCGACCGCGTGTTGCAGACCGTGCTCGACGGCCGCGAAGGCGTGATGCCCGAATGGGGCAAGGTGCTGACCGGCATGGGCGGCGATAACGCGGTGGATTACGTGATCGCCTACGTGCGCACGCTGTCGGCGCCGGCCAGCATGGAGAACAACTTCATGGCGGCGCAGGGCAAGAGCCTCTACAACGGCGTGTGCGTGGCCTGCCATGGCGTCGACGGAAAGGGAAACCCGGAGCTCGGCGCGCCCAGCCTGGCCGACGACTACTGGCTGTACGGCAATAGCACCGAGAGCCTGCGCCAGACCATCTCCAGCGGCCGCCACGGCACCATGCCGGCGCACCGCCAGATCCTCGGCGAGACGCGCGCACGTCTGGTCGGCGCCTACGTCTGGTCGCTTTCGCACAAGCCCGACTCCACTGCAAGCAAATCCACTGCAACACGGCAATGACCGACTTCACCGCCCCGCGCTTCGACCATCCGCCGCGTCCCATGGCGCAGCGGATCGGCGCGATCCTGTGGCCGAGCTTCTTCGCCGCGTGCGTGGCGACGATGGTGTTCTTCGCCTTCGTCGACCCGCTGGCGCTGCGCGACATGACCTTTCCCGAGCTGCCGCTGACGCGCACGCTGGGCTACAGCATCGGCTTTTTCATGTTCTGGCTGGCCACCGCCGCCTCTAGCCTGTTCACCTGGATCCTGCTGCGTCCGGCGAGCCGCTTCAATCGGCCGCTGCCGCCGGAATGAGGTTCTCGCGATGAGCAGGAAGATTTCACTGGAGCTGCTGAACGATGGCGGCAACGCGCTCTACGTCAGCGAGCGCAAGATTTATCCGCGCGACGTCGAGGGGCGTTTCCAGACCTGGCGCAAGATCGCCGTGGTCGTGCTGCTGGGCATGTTCTACGTGTCCCCGTGGCTGCGCTGGGACGGTCGCCAGGCGGTGCTGTTCGACCTGCCGGCACGCAAGTTCTACGTGTTCGGACTGAATTTCTGGCCGCAGGACTTCGTGTTCCTGGCGATGCTGCTGGTGATCGCCGGCTTGGCCTTGTTCTTCTTCACCGCCCTGGCCGGCCGGTTGTGGTGCGGCTACGCCTGCCCGCAGACGGTGTGGACCGAAGTGTTCCTGTGGATGGAGCAGTGGACCGAGGGCGACCGCGGCGCGCGCATGAAGCTCGACGCCGGCCCATGGAGCCGCAACAAGATCACGCGCAAGGGCGCCAAGCACTTGCTGTGGCTGGTGTTCGCGCTGTGGACCGGTTTCACCTTCGTCGGCTTCTTCACCCCGATCACCGAGCTGACCGCACGCGCGCCGTTCCAATGGGGCGGCTGGGAGACGTTCTGGGTGCTGTTCTACGCACTGGCGACCTGGGGCAACGCCGGCTTCCTGCGCGAACAGGTGTGCAAGTACATGTGCCCGTACGCGCGCTTCCAAAGCGCGATGTTCGACCGCAACACGCTGATCATCGCCTACGACCCGATGCGCGGCGAACCGCGCGGCCCGCGCAGGCGCGGCATGCCCAGCGTGCTCGAGCGCGCGCGCGGCCTGATCGATGCGGCCAAGGCGTATGACTTCGTGTTCCGCTTCGCGCAGTCGCCCGATGCGCACGTGCAGGCACAAGGCACCAGCGCCGTCGTCGATGCAGGGTTGACGGCCAAGCCACTGCCGAAATTCGCCCCCGAAGAACTGGGCGACTGCATCGACTGCACCATGTGCGTGCAGGTCTGCCCGACCGGCATCGACATCCGCAACGGCCTGCAGTACGAGTGCATCGCCTGCGGCGCCTGCATCGACGCCTGCGACCAGGTCATGGAAAAGATGGGCTACCCGCACGGGTTGATCCGCTACTCCACGCAAAACGCCATCGACGGCAAGCCGACCCGGGTGCTGCGCCCGCGTGTGTTCGTCTACGGCCTGCTGCTGGCCGCGCTGTGCGTCGGCTGGGCCTGGGGCGTAGGCCACCGCAGCCCGCTGATCGCCGAGGTCCTGCGCGACCGCAATGCGCTGTACCGCGAGGCCGGGGACGGCCGCATCGAGAACGGCTACACGCTCAAGCTGGTCAACAAGGACGTGAAGCCACAACGCTTCCGCCTGAAGGTCCAAGCGCCCACTGGCATTGCGCTGGTCGGTGGCGAACGGATCATCGACGCGCCCGCCGAGGAAGTGATGAACCTGCCGCTGACCCTGTCCTCGCCGGCCGGCACGCGCGGCAAGCAGGCGGTGACCTTCCAGGTCGAGCGCGTCGACGGCAAGGCCCGCGAAGACGTCGCCTCCACGTTCTTCGGGCCGATGTGATGGGGCCTATGCGATGGGACCGATGTGATGGCCGATAGGAATCCGTTGCGCGAGCCGATGATGTGGCTGGTGGTCGGCCTGCCGATTGCGGCGGTGGTGGGCGGCGTCGCGCTGATCGTGATCTCGCTGCGCAGCGGCAGTGTCGATGCAGTGATCGACCCGGTGGAGCGCACCGCGCAGATCCAGGTCACCGAACTGGGTCCGGACCAACGCGCCAGCGCACTGAAGCTGTCGGCTGTGCTGCGCGTTGGCAAAGGAATGGTGGAACTGCTGCCGGTCAGCGGCGACTTCGCCCGCAACCAGCCGTTGACGCTGGTGCTGTCGCACCCCAGCCAGGCGGCGTTGGATCGCACCGTGTCGCTGGCGCCGAGTGAACTGGGCTGGCGCGCGACGATCGACCTGCCCGCCGACCATGACTGGCTGCTGCAGTTGAAGCCGGCCGATGGCAGCTGGCGCCTGCGCGGGCGGTTGCCGGTAGGACAGCAGGCGGCCCATCTCGGTCCCGCACTGGCGCCCCAGTGATGTCATGAACGCCGCCGTTGCTGCCGACACTCCGCTCGCCTCCGCCTGCCACCATTGCGGCGAAGCGTTGCCGGTGGACGCGGTGCTGGACGGCGCTTTCGCCTACTGCTGCAACGGTTGCGCCGCCGCATCGGCGTGGATCAGCCAGGCGGCGCTCGACGACTACTACCGCTTGCGCAACACGCCGGCCGGCCGTGTCGACGCCGATCCGGCGGACTTCAGCGCCTGGGATCGCGACCTCGTGCTCGCCGAACACAGCCGCGCGGTGCCCGGCGGCCGCGAGATCACCGTGCTCACCGACACGATGCGCTGCGCCGCCTGCGCCTGGCTGATCGATCGCGCCCTGCGACGCCATCCGGGCGTGCTCGACGCGCTCGCCAACGCCGTCACCGGCCGCATCACCGTGGCCTGGGACCCGCAGCAGGTGACGCTGTCCGTGTTGATGTCGCGGCTGGCCGCGCTCGGCTATCGCCCGTGGCTGGCGACCGGCGATGAGCGCGAGCAGGCGCACAAACGCGAACGTCGGCGCTGGCTGATCCGGCTCGGCATCGCCGGACTCGGCGCCGTGCAGGCGATGATGTTCGCCGAAGCGCTGTACCTGGATACCGCGCAGCAGATGTCGGTGCCCACACGCGATTTCTTCCGGTGGATCACCTTCCTGGTGTCGACGCCGGTGGTGTTCTATTCCGGCTGGCCGTTCCTCGAAGGCATGTGGCGCGAACTTCGCGGCGGCCGCGTTGGCATGGACACGCTGATTGCCGGCTCGACCCTGCTCGCCTACTTCGCCAGCCTGTTCGAGACGCTGCGCGGCGGGCCGCACGTCTGGTACGACGCGGCGGTGATGTTCGTGCTGCTGTTGCTGGTGGCGCGCATGTTCGAGCAGCGTGCGCGCGGCATCGCCAGCGCGCAGGTCGATGCGCTGGCGCGGGCGAGGCCGGTGCTGGCCACGCGCGAGACCGTCGACGGCGGCCGCGAACAGATAGCACTCGGCGAGCTGGGCGTGGGCGATACCGCCTGGGTCGCCGCCGGCGAAACGGTGCCGGCCGACGGCATGCTGCTGGATCATCCGGCCGCCTTCGACGAGGCGCTGATCACCGGCGAATCCGCACCGGTACGTCGCCAGCCAGGCGATACCGCACTGGCCGGCAGCGTGTGCCGCGAGCATCCGGCGCGCCTGCGCATCCTGCGCGTGGGCAGCGACACGCAGCTGTCGCAGCTCACGCGCCTGGTCGAACAGGCGCAGGGCTCCCGCCCGACGCTGGCGCGCCTGGCCGATCGCGTCGCCAGCGTTTTCGTGATGGCGCTGCTTTTGTGCGCATTGGCGGTATACGCGTGGTGGCGACAGCACGACCCGGCACGCGCACTCGAAGTGACGCTGGCCGTGCTGGTGGTGAGCTGTCCTTGCGCGCTGTCGCTGGCGATCCCGGCGGCACTGACCGCGGCACACGGGGCGCTGGCGCGGATCGGCGTGCTCGGGCTGCGTGGCGACGCCCTTTCATCTCTGGCGCGGGTGGATCGCGT
>DATDBD010000192.1:0-5835 GCA_036525015.1 Lysobacter sp. | reverse complement strand
TCTTCAAGGGCTACCGTCCGCAGTTCTACTTCCGCACGACCGACATCACCGGCGCCGTGACCCTGCCGGAAGGCGTGGAGATGGTGATGCCGGGCGACAACATCAAGATGGTGGTCGAGCTGATCAACCCGGTGGCGATGGGCGAAGGCCTGCGTTTCGCGATCCGCGAAGGCGGCCGTACCGTCGGCGCCGGAGTGGTGGCCAAGATCATCAAGTAAGATCGTCGCCACGGCAGCTCGCTGTCGTGGCAACTTTCCGGCGCGGCGGCGGTCTCATGACTGCGCGGTGCCGGATAAGGTGACCTTAGGCGGGCGAGTCGGCGACGGCTCGCCGTCGCTGTCTAAGGAAAGCCGGTTCTAGAGTTTAAAAATGTACGCCAGTAGCTCAATTGGCAGAGCAGCGGTCTCCAAAACCGCAGGTTGGGGGTTCGAGTCCCTCCTGGCGTGCCACCTGTCGTGCGGATCCTCCCGCAAAAGACCGGCCCTGAATGGCCGGACTTTCAAACAACAGACGCGACCCGGCGTCGCGTGATGGATCGGATGAATAGCAAGGTCGAGCAAACCGCCTCTGCAGGCGACATCGTCAAGTACGCCGTAGCGTTGCTGCTGGTGGCCGCCGGCGTGTTCGCCTACATCTACTTCGATCAGTGGGCCGGTCCGATCCGCGCGCTGGCCGTGGCCGCCGGCCTGGTGGCGGGCGCATTCGTGTTCCTGGCCACCGGCAAGGGCATGCAGACCCGCGAGTTCCTTTCCGAGTCGCGCTTCGAGCTGCGCAAGGTGGTCTGGCCGACCCGCCAGGAAGCCATGCGCACCACTTGGGTCGTGATGATCGCTGTGGCAGTGCTGAGTCTGATCCTGGCAGGCTTCGACCTGATTATCCAATTCCTGGTCAAGGCCATCTTGGGGCAATAAGCAAATGACCGAAGTGCAGAAACGCTGGTACGTCGTCCACGCCTATTCGGGCTTCGAAAAGTCCGTGGCGCAGACGCTGCGCGACCGCATCGTGCGCGACGGGATGCAGGACAGGTTCGGCGAAGTGCTGGTCCCGACCGAAGAAGTCGTGGAAATGCGCTCCGGCCAGAAGCGCCGTTCCGAGCGCAAGTTCTTCCCGGGCTACGTGCTGGTGCAGATCGCCACCCATGACGAAGCGGGCATCCCGCGCATGGACAACGAAAGCTGGCACCTGGTGAAGGAGACCCCGAAGGTCATGGGGTTCATCGGCGGTACCGCCGATCGTCCGCTGCCGATCGCCGACTATGAGGCTGATGCCATCCTGCAGCGCGTTCAGGAAGGTGTCGAGAAGCCCAAGCCCAAGGTCCTTTTCGAGCCGGGCGAAATGGTCCGCGTCATCGATGGCCCGTTCAACGACTTCAACGGCGTGGTCGAAGAGATCAACTACGAGAAGAGCCGCCTGCGCGTGGCCGTGCTCATCTTCGGCCGCTCGACCCCGGTCGAGCTTGAGTTCGGCCAGGTCGAAAAGGCCTGAGCCGCCCGCCCGGGCAGCTTCCCGGGGCGGCCCCAAAAGCTGATACACTAGCGGGCTTGCTCCCTCGGGAGCCCGAGAGCAAGGAACGCAGCCGCCGCGAGGCGGCTGTCTGCGCAACAGAAATTCGCAACAGACGTGATGTCGGGACACGTGATTTTCCCGGCGCGATGGGGAGCCTGAAGTCCAGGCGCTAGCACCCGGAGAGCAATCAAAATGGCTAAGAAAGTAGTCGGTTACATCAAGCTTCAGGTCAAGGCCGGTCAGGCCAACCCGTCGCCGCCGGTGGGTCCCGCCCTCGGTCAGCGCGGCCTGAACATCATGGAGTTCTGCAAGGCGTTCAACGCCGCGACCTCCAAGCTCGAGCCGGGTCTGCCGACCCCGGTCATCATCACGGCCTACTCGGACCGTACCTTCACCTTCGTCACCAAGAGTACCCCGGCTTCCGTGCTGCTGAAGAAGGCCGCCGGCATCGCCTCCGGCTCCAAGCGCCCGAACACCGACAAGGTGGGCAAGGTCACCCGCGCCCAGCTCGAAGCCATCGCCAAGCAGAAGGAAGCCGACCTGACGGCGGCCGACCTTGACGCAGCGGTGAAGACGATCGCGGGTTCGGCCCGCAGCATGGGTCTCGTGGTGGAGGGCTAAGAGATGGCAATGAACAAGCGTGAGAAGGCCATCAAGGCCGCCGTTGTCCCGGGCAAGGCGTACGCCATCGACGAGGCAATCAAGATCATCAAGACCGCGACCAAGGCCAAGTTCGTCGAGTCTGTCGACGTGGCCGTGCGTCTGGGCGTGGATGCGAAGAAGTCCGACCAGCAGGTGCGCGGCTCGACCGTGCTGCCGGCCGGTACCGGCAAGAGCGTGCGCGTGGCCGTGTTCGCCCCGGCCGGCGCCAAGGCCGACGAGGCCCTGGCCGCTGGCGCCGAGGCCGTCGGCATGGACGACCTGGCCGAGAAGATGATGGCCGGCGACCTGAACTACGACGTCGTCATCGCTACCCCGGACGCCATGCGCGTCGTCGGGAAGCTGGGCCAGGTGCTCGGTCCGCGTGGCCTGATGCCGAACCCCAAGGTCGGCACCGTGTCGCCGAACCCGGCCGAAGCCGTCAAGAACGCCAAGGGCGGTCAGGTGCGTTACCGCACCGACAAGGCCGGCATCATCCACTGCACCATCGGCAAGGCCTCGTTCGAAGACGCCTCGCTGAAGGACAACCTGCATGCCCTGCTGCTGGACCTGATCAAGGCCAAGCCGGCTACCGCCAAGGGCCAGTACCTGCAGAAGGTGTCGATCAGCTCGACCATGGGCCCCGGCGTGACCGTGGACCAGGCTTCGCTGACGCTGAAGTAATTCGTTTCAAGCCGGCGGCGTTCGCGCCGTCGGTCGCAAGTTTTGAGGGCGTCGCCATGGTCAAACGTGGCGGCAGCCGTCAAAGACCGCAGGTGCGGTCAGCGCCTACCGGCGACGGGCATGGATGCTCGACATGGCATGGATTCGCCGTCGGTGGAAGCGGGGCTGCTTAATCCGGACCCGTCCGGTCGGCCTGCGTAGATGGTGCCTTCTGGAAATTTTTCTGGAGTGGCCACCACCGGGATGTTTCGACATCCCCGGCGCCAAGGATCCGGTGCCGCCCTGGACCGCAAGCGGCAGGAGCCGTGAGCGGAGTTCATTTGGAGGAGTGCAATGGCTCTCAATCTGTCCCAGAAGCAAGAAGTAGTCGCCGAACTGGCGGAAGTGGCTTCGAAGGCACACTCCTTGGTTGCTGCCGAGTACGCAGGCACCACGGTCAGTCAGATGACCGCGATGCGCAAGAAGGCTCGCGAATCCGGCGTGTTCTTGAAGGTTGTCAAGAACACCCTGGCCGCGCGCGCCGTCGAAGGTACCGACTTCGAGTGCACGAAGGATGCACTGGTAGGTCCGCTGCTGTACGCGTTCTCAGCTGAAGACCCCGGTGCTGCCGGGCGTCTGATCAAGGAATTCGCCAAGACCAACGACAAGCTGCAGGCGAAGGTCGTCGCTATCGACGGCAAGCTCTTCCCGGGCTCGCATGTCGAAGTGCTGGCCTCGCTGCCGACCCGCGAACAGGCCCTGGCCATGCTGGCCCGCGTCCTGGCCGAGCCGGTCACCATGTTCGGTCGTGCCGTCAAGGCCGTGGCCGACAAGCAGGGTGGCGGCGAAGCAACCGAAGAGGCTGCGGCCGAGACGGTCTGACCGTCCCGTTGACGCGACGCTACTGAACCGATTCGTACGTTCAAAAAATTTCCAGAGGTTAACAACATGTCCCTTTCCAACGAACAGATCGTCGACGCCGTTGCCGGCATGACCATCAGCCAGGTCATGGACCTGGTCAAGGCTATTGAAGACAAGTTCGGCGTGTCCGCCGCTGCCCCGGTCATGATGTCCGCCGGCCCGGCCGCTGCCGCTGCCCCGGTCGAAGAGCAGACCGAATTCACCGTCATCCTGAAGGCTGCCGGCGAGAAGAAGGTCGAAGTCATCAAGGCTGTCCGCGCCATCACCGGCCTGGGCCTGAAGGAAGCGAAGGACCTCGTCGAGGGTGCTCCGCAGACCGTGAAGGAAGCCGCGTCGAAGGACGACGCCGCGAAGTTCAAGAAGGACCTCGAGGCTGCCGGCGCCAGCGTCGAGCTGAAGTAAGCCGTAATTGCGTCGCCGGGTTTTCACTGGCGACCACTGAAGGCTGGGGGCGAAAGCCCCCGGCCTTTGGCCGTTGATGGAGATTCGTCTCCGGACGCGTCCAGGCAACACCGCAACACCCATCGAGTTGACAGTCGGAAGTAGCGGGAGAAGGCGTGCTGGTGCCGGCAATACCAGCGACTTCCCACTGGCAATTCATCGTTCCCCTGGGCCCGGGCCGCGGACGCGCGGCCTACCCGGAAAGCCGCGAAGCGGCCTTCCAAGCCCACTAGTTAACCGAGGCGGTAGATCACCATGACGTACTCGTTCACCGAAAAGAAGCGCATCCGCAAGGACTTCGGCAAGCGCCGCTCGATCCTCGAAGTGCCCTTCCTGCTGGCCATCCAGGTCGATTCCTATCGCGAGTTCCTGCAGGAACACGCCGACCCGGCCAAGCGTGAGGACCGCGGCTTGCACGCCGCCCTGAAGTCGGTGTTCCCGATCTCCAGCTATTCCGGCAACGCCGCTCTCGAATACGTCGGCTACAAGCTCGGCGATCCGGCATTCGATGAGCGCGAGTGCCGCAACCGTGGCCTTTCCTACGGTGCCCCGCTGCGCGTGACCGTGCGCCTGGTCATCTACGACCGCGAGTCGTCGACCAAGGCCATCAAGTACGTGAAGGAGCAGGAGGTCTACATGGGCGAAATCCCGCTCATGACCGACAACGGCACCTTCATCGTCAACGGCACCGAGCGCGTCATCGTCTCGCAGCTGCACCGTTCGCCGGGCGTGTTCTTTGACCACGACCGCGGCAAGACGCATTCGTCTGGCAAGCTGCTGTACAGCGCCCGCATCATTCCTTACCGCGGTTCCTGGCTGGACTTCGAGTTCGACCCGAAGGACGCGCTGTTCACCCGTATCGACCGTCGCCGCAAGTTGCCGGTGACCGTGCTGCTGCGCGCGCTCGGCTACAACAACGAAGAAATGCTGCGCGAGTTCTTCGAGATCAACACCTTCCATATCGACCCGAAGGAAGGCGTCCAGCTCGAACTCGTCCCGGAACGCCTGCGCGGCGAAACCCTCGACTTCGACCTCGCCGACGGCGACAAGGTCATCGTCGAAGCCGGCCGCCGCATCACCGCGCGCCACGTCAAGCAGCTCGAAGCATCGGGCATCGCTGCGTTGTCGGTGCCGGACAGCTACCTGGTCGGCCGAATCCTGTCGAACGACGTCGTCGACCCCAACACCGGTGAGCTGCTGGCGCTGGCCAACGACGAAGTCAACGAAGACCATCTGGTCAAGTTCCGCAAGGCCGGCGTGGCCGCAGTCGGCACGCTGTGGGTCAATGACCTCGATCGCGGCGCCTACCTGTCCAACACCCTGCGCATCGACGCCAGCAAGACCCAGCTCGAAGCGCTGGTCGAGATCTACCGCATGATGCGCCCGGGCGAGCCGCCGACCAAGGACGCCGCGCAGAACCTGTTCCACAACCTGTTCTTCACCTTCGAGCGCTACGACCTGTCGGGCGTGGGCCGGATGAAGTTCAACCGCCGCCTTGGCCGCAAGGAAGTCACCGGCGCCTCGGTGTTGTACGACGCCAAGTACTTCGCCGAGCGCAAGGACGAAGAGTCCGCGCGCCTGCGCGAAGCCTGTGGCGGCATGTCCGACATCCTCGACGCGATCCGCGTGCTGACCGAGATCCGCAACGGCCGTGGCGTGGTGGAC
>DATDBD010000191.1:0-3057 GCA_036525015.1 Lysobacter sp. | reverse complement strand
GCGCTCATCTCGCCGCCGTAGATGGCGTTCTCGGCGCGCATGCGCTCCTTGATGAAGGCATGGCCGGTCTTGCTCTGCACGGGGATGCCGCCGGCCTCGCGCACCATCTCGATGGTGTTCCAGGTCAGGCGTGGGTCGTGGATGACCTTTTCGCCGGGGTTGCGTGCGAGCAGCGCCTTGGCCAGCAGGCCCACCAGGTAGTAGCCCTCGATGAAGCGGCCCCCGGCGTCGAAGAAGAAGCAGCGGTCGAAGTCGCCGTCCCATGCAATACCGAAATCCGCGCCGTGTTCGCGCACGGCCATGGCAGTGGCCTCACGATTCTCGGGCAGCAGCGGGTTGGGTATGCCGTTGGGGAAGGTGCCGTCGGGCTCGTGCTGGATTCGCACGAACTCGAAGGGCAGATGAGGGGCTAGCTGATCGATCACTATGCCTGCGCCCCCATTGCCGGCATTGACGACGATCTTTAGCGGTTTGAGGCGCGGCACATCGACATATCCCAGCAGGTGTCGGATGTAGTCGGTCTTGTCGAGGTGTTGACTGATCGTGCCGCGTACGGACGCGTCGGAAAAAGCTCCGGTCGCGGCCGCATCGCGGATCGCGAACAGGCCCGAGTCGCCGCTGATCGGCCGGGCGTCTTCCCGCACCAGCTTCAGCCCGTTGTAGTCCATCGGGTTGTGGCTGGCGGTCACCATGATTCCGCCGGCGGCGCCGAGGTGGAACGTCTGGAAATAGACCTCCTCGGTACCGCACAGGCCGATATCGATGACATCACGCCCGGCCGCGTTGAGTCCTTCAGCCAGCGCCGCCTGCAGCGCGGGGCTGCTCAGGCGCACGTCGCAGCCGAGGACGACCGGGCCGGGTCGTAGCACATCAGCCGTGGCACGGCCAATGCGATAGGCGACGTCTTCGTTGAGTTCGTCCGGAACCCGGCCACGCACGTCATAGGCCTTGAAGCAGCGCAGATCCATCGCGTTTCCCATGTGCGGCATCAACCCAGGGCCTTTTCCAATTCCGGCAACAGGGCGAACAGGTCTCCCACCAAGCCGATGTCGGCGATCTCGAAGATCGGCGCATCGCCGTCCTTGTTGATCGCGATGATGGTGCCGGCGTCCTTGATGCCGGTCAGGTGCTGGATCGCGCCGGAGATGCCGACGGCGATGTACAGCTCCGGGGCGATGATCTTGCCGGTCTGGCCTACCTGAAGCTCGTTGGGCACGTAGCCGGCGTCGACCGCCGCGCGCGAGGCGCCGACGGCGGCGCCGAGCTTGTCGGCGAGGGCGTAGATGACCTTGAAGTTCTCGGCCGAGCCCACGCCGCGGCCGCCGGACACCACGCGCCTGGCGCTCTGCAGGTCGGGGCGGTCGGACTTGCCGGCGGCGAGGCCGACGAAGCGGGTGTGCGCGGGCAGGGCGACGTCGACGGCCGCCGCTTCGACGGCGGCGCTGCCGCCCTTGCCGGCTTCCGGCCAGGAGGCGGTGCGCACGGTCGCGACCACGGTGTGGTCGGCCGGGGCCTCGACGGTGATGATCGCGTTGCCGGCGTAGATCGGGCGCTTGAAAGTATGGCTGCCTTCCACCGACATCACGTCCGACACCTGGGCCACCCCGAGCAGCGCTGCGACGCAGGGCATCAGGTCCTTGCCGAAGGTGGTGGACGGACCGAACACGTGGCTGTAGCCCTTGGCCAGCGCGGCCACCTGCGGCGCCAGCACCTGGGCGATGGCATTGGCATTGCCGGCATTGGCCACGGTCAGCACACGCCCGACGCCGGCGATCTGCGCCGCATCGGCCGCGATCGCGGCCGGATCAGCGGCCAGCACGACGATGTCGATGGACTCGGGCTTGAGCGCCTGCGCGGCGGACACGCACTTGGCGGTGGACGCGTTGAGCTTGCCGTCCAGGTGTTCGGCGACGATCAGTACCTTGCTCATCACAGCAGCCCCTTTGCCTTGAGTGCGGCGACCAGTTCGGCCGCATCCTTCACCATCACGCCCTTGCTGCGCTTGGCTGGCGCGGCGTAGTGCGTGGTTTTCAGCGTGTCGCCGGTATCGACGCCGAGGTCGGCGAAGGCGATGGTCTCCAGCGGCTTGCTCTTGGCCTTCATGATGTCCGGCAGTTTGATGAAGCGCGGCTCGTTGAGGCGCAGGTCGGTGGTGACAACCGCCGGGAGGTCGACTTCCAGCGTCTCCAGGCCGGCATCGACTTCGCGCGTGACCGTGGCTTTGCCGCCCGCCCCGCCTTCAACAGAAATGTCGAGCTTGGAGGCGAAGGTCGCCTGCGGGCGGCCCCACAGCGTGGCCAGCATCTGGCCGGTCTGGTTGGCGTCGTCGTCGATGGCCTGCTTGCCGAGGATGACCAGGTCCGGCTGCTCCTTCTCGATCAGCTTGAGCAGGGTGCGGGCGGCGGTCAGCGGCTGGATCGGTTGCTCGGACACCACATGGATGGCGCGGTTGGCGCCCATGGCCAGACCGTTGCGCAGATGGGCCTGGGCATCGGCCGGGGCGATCGTGGCGACCACAACCTCGGTGGCGATGCCCTTGTCGCGCAGGCGCAGTGCCTCTTCCAGGGCGATTTCGTCGAAGGGGTTGGGCGACAGCTTGACGCCGTCGGTGACCACGCCGGAGCCGTCCGGCTTGACCTGGATGCGGACATTGAAGTCCACCACGCGCTTGTAGCCGACGAGAATCTTCATCGTTCGGGGTTTCCTGTGGGGTTTGCGCAGCCGACAAGGGGCCGAGAACCCCCGATTCTAGCCGAGAGGCGTCCTGCACGCAGGCGCACGAAGGGGGCGCTGAGTCCCCGTGCAGGCGTCATGTGGCGTCGTGTGCCCCGGGGGGCATGGCCTGCCGTCCGGTTTTGCCGGCTCAGTCGGCAGTTACGCGCCGATGCATAGCTTCAGGTCTGTCCGGTATTCTTGGACTCCATTTCAGAAGTACTGGAGCCAGGATGCTTCACCCCGTAGTCCTCAGTGGCGGTAGCGGATCGCGGCTTTGGCCACTGTCCCGGCAGAACCAACCCAAACAGTTCCTGTCGCTGATCGGCGACAAATCCCTGTACC
>DATDBD010000190.1:0-3063 GCA_036525015.1 Lysobacter sp. | reverse complement strand
GCGCGATCGAAATAGTCCTGCAGCATCGGTCGGTAGTCCGGGTGCGCGCAGGCATCGATGATGCGCCGCGCGCGCTGCTTGGGCGCCAGTCCACGCAGGTCGGCCAGGCCCTGCTCGGTCACCACCACCATCACGTCGTGCTCGGTGTGGTCGACATGACTGACCATCGGCACGATGGTCGAGATCGCCCCGTGCTTGGCGGTGCTCGGTGCCATGAAGATCGACAGATACGCGTTGCGGGCGAAGTCGCCGCTGCCGCCGATGCCGTTCATGATGCTGCTGCCGGCAATGTGCGTGGAGTTGACGTTGCCGTACAGGTCGGCCTCGATCATGCCGTTCATGGCGATGCAACCCAGGCGGCGGATCAGTTCGGGATGGTTGGAGATCTCCTGCGGGCGCAGCACGATGCGGTGGCGGTAGTCGTCCACGTTGGCGAGGAATTCCTCGATGCCCGGCGGGCTCAGCGAGAACGAGGTCGCCGATGCCATGCGCAGCACGCCTTGCTTCAGCAGGCCCAGCATCGCGTCCTGGATGACCTCGGTGTAAGCGTCCAGGTCGCGATAGCCGGCGGTGGCAAGGCCTGCCAACACGGCATTGGCAATGTTTCCCACGCCCGACTGCAGCGGCAGCAGTTGCGGCGTCAGGCGGCCGCGCTTGATCTCGTGGGCCAGGAAATCGAGCAGGTGACCGGCGATCTGTTGCGATTCGGCGTCCGGTGGCGCGAACGCCGAATTGCGGTCGGGTGCGTCGGTCTCGACCACCGCGATGACCTTGTCCGGATCGCAGCGCAGGTACGGCTCGCCGATGCGGTCGCTGGGGTGCAGCAACGGTATGGGCTTGCGGTGCGGCGGCAGCGCCGTGCCGTAATAGATATCGTGCATGCCCTCCAGCGCCTTGGGCTGCCAGCGATTGACCTCGAGAATCACTTGATCGGCCTGCTCGAGCCAGGTCTTGTTGTTGCCCACCGAAGAGGACGGAATCAGATGCCCGGCTTCGTCGATCGCGGTGACTTCGATCACCGCAACATCGATCTTTCCGAAGAAGCCGAACCAGGTGTGCTGGGCGACGTGGCTGAGGTGAATGTCGATGTAGTTGAGATCGCCGGCATTGATCCGATCGCGCAACGCAGGATCGGACTGGTATGGCAGGCGTAACTCCATGCCGCGCACGCGGGCCAGCACGCCGTCGAGTTCGGGCGCGGTCGAGGCGCCGGTGAGCACTCGGATGCGGAACTCCTCGCCGAAGTCGTGCGCCTGCAGGATATGCGCGGCCAGGGCCTGCGGGATCGCTTTGGGATAGCCGGCGCCAGTGAAGCCGCTCATGGCCACCGTCATGCCCGGGCGAATCAGCGCGGCGGCTTCATCGGCCGGCATGCGCTTGCCGCGCAGCCCGGCATGGCGGATACGGTCGCTCATGATGGCAACCCGAGGTAGGGGGAAATCCAGTCTAGTCGGCGGGTGTTGAGCGGATGTGTTGGTGATCCGGAGGCACGAGTTGCCGGGCATGGCCGACGTTTTCGTGGCCAGGCCAATGACGACCCGTGTTCCCTATCGCAGCTCTAGGCGTGTCACCGCCAGAGCCGGGTGCCAAGACTCAAAGGCGAGTGCTGACCGTCGACTCAGACATCGCCATCGGTGAGCCAGCCCTCGCCCGTGCCGCGGTTGAACACCACGTCGGTGTCCAGCACGGTGCCAGCCGGGATCGACTCGCGCTGCGACAAGCTGGCGTAGATCGGCGTGAAGTCCGGCGTGGTGGCTTCCATCAACTGCTCGTAGCTGTCGATGACGAAGTAGGTCTTCTGATAGGTGTCGATTCGGTAGCGCGTGCGCATGATCCGCTCAAGGTCGAAGCCGATGCGGTTGGGTGCGTTCGACTCCAGGCAGTGGATGCTCTCGCCCTTCGACGAGACGATGCCGCTGCCGTAGATGCGCAGGCCGTCGTCCTGCTTGATCAGGCCGAATTCGACCGTGTACCAGTACAGGCGCGTCAGGTTGACCAGCGCCTCCGGACCGATGCCGTGCGCCTTCACTCCGCCTCTGCCGTAGGCCTGCATGTAGTCGGCGAAGATCGGGTTCATCAGCAGTGGCACGTGGCCGAACAGGTCGTGGAACAGGTCCGGCTCGGCCAGGTAATCCAGTTGCTCGGGCTTGCGGATCCACCACGTGACCGGGAAACGGCGGTTGGCCAGGTGATCGAAGAACGTCAGCTCCGGCAGCAGGCCTTCGACGCCGACCAGCTCCCAGCCGGTCGTCTGGCGCAGCATGCGGTTGAGGTCGTCGAACTTGGGGATGCGGTCGGGCGTCATGCCCATCGCTCCCTGGGTGCGCAGGAACTCGTCCGAGGCGCGGCCGACCAGCACCTCGCGTTGGCGCTTGAACAGCGTCGCCCAGACCTCGTGGTCGGTCGAAGAATAAGTCGCCCAGGGCTGCTCGATCACGGCGGTCGTGTACACCGGCACGTAGCCCTTGTCGGTGAGCTGGTGTTCGACGCGGTTGGGAGTGTTGAGGTTCATGGGCGCCTGGGGGTTGGCTTTGTGACAATCGTCAATGTATACGGCGATTCACGCAACAGGCTTGCGTTGTTGGCGGTATTCGTTGAATCGGTGCATGATTATTGCGTTGGTTGCTTAACGGGCGCACGAATATGTCAGTCATAGAGCTGGATCGCACCGACCTGCAACTGCTTGCCGAACTCCAGCGCAGCGGTCGCCAGACCAACGCCGAACTGGCCGAGCGCGTGCATCTGTCGGCCTCTGCCTGCCTGCGCCGCGTGCAGCGGCTGGAACGCGAGGGCGTGATCGCCGGCTACCGCGCCGAAGTCGATCCAGAGCGCCTGGGCCTGGGCCTGCAGGCGTTCGTGCGCGTGCAGTTGAGCCGCCATGACGCCGAAGCGATTGCCGCCTTCAGCGAATTCGTCAACGCCTGGGACGAGGTCGTCACCTGCCATGCCCTGACCGGCGACATGGACTACCTGCTCCAGATCGTGGTGAAGGACCTGGACCATTTCTCGCACTTCCTCCTGGACCGGCTGCTCAACCAGGCCGGCGTCGCCGACGTCAATTCA